>JBBSXF010000050.1:0-33747 GCA_038045905.1 Nanobdellota archaeon | reverse complement strand
TCCAAAGTGCAAAGAAGATTCAGTATATAAACGTGACGTTTATCTTACAATATCCCCCCAGAAATCGCTGGCGAAGATTCAATATAATTTCCAGTAGTAAAATTTCCTAGTTGTTGTGAAACATTTGATGCATTTAACTGATAAAAAATATTATCATAACTTACCCCCGTATAAATCGATTGGTTATAAATTGCAGGAGATGGACAAAAATCAAGGGCACCCAATCTTCCCTCAGGAAGTATCCCAGTAAAAATTGCAATTTGCTGTGAAACATTTGAAGCATTTAACTGGTAGGAAGAAGCACCAACATCATTAATATAAACATATCCCCCAGAAACTACCGAAGTTGAACAGAAAGAATTTATTCCTGTAAAACTTGCAATTAACTGTGAAACATTTGATGCATTTAATTGATAAAAAATATTAATATCTTCCACATAAACATAACCATTTGCTACAACGGAGGAAGAGAAAGAATTTGTTCCCGTAAAATTTCCTATCTGCTGTGAAACATTTGATGCATTTAATTGATAAAAATTGTGGTCAGAACCACTATTCCCTTCATAAGTCCCAAGATAAACATATCCATTTGCCACTGCGGGAGATGATTTAATTGTATATAATGTTGTAAAATTTGCGTTATTCAATCCTAAAATCGTTGAAAAATTATTTCCATCCCAAAAACTATGATTTAAAGTTCTTCCAAACATCAGCCATTCAGTTGCAGAAGAAGAGTCAGAACCTTCACTTGAGATAATTGCAATTAAGGAGGTAATTAAAATTAATGAGATTAGGATAAATAAAACTATCTCTTTTTTCATAAGTAAATTAATATTTAATAATTTAAAAATACTTCTTACTTTTCAATAATTTTCATTATCTAGACAACTTCTGTTGCTCGCGAAATGAACTTCCTTTGTTTGTTTTTGCAAACAAAAGGGAACGCAGTGAACTTGTTCACTTCTTAATAATTTTCATCATATCAAATAAAGATTTTTTCTCAAAATCAGTTATTCTATTTTCAGTTAAATCAAAATTAGCACTAATTAATCCTAATCCAGAAAGAAATATTGTTCCAATCAAAATATCTTTTCCATCCTTGCTCTGCAAAGAAAAAATCATTTTCTGCATTTTATTGCTTATGTGCTTAAGTTCCATTTCTGTCAAAATTTTTTGCTGAATTTCTCCAAAGTCAAAATGATTTTTTAAAGAAACTTCTTCTAAAACTTTTTCTTCTTCTAATCTTTCCAATTCAACTAATTTAATTCCGTCTTCTAACTCAAAGCTAAATGTTTTCTTGCTAAACGGAATGTAAAAGTCAAAATGATATTTATTTTCAGGATTTTTCTCATTTAAATCCAAAATGAAAAAGCCAGAGCAGAGATAAGCATCTTTATTTTCTGATTTAAATTTTTTAAATTCTTCAGAATCTTCAAGTTTCTCTAAAAGGAAGTGTGAATTCATAATGATCGTTTCCTACATTTGTTTATTAATTCTTCAGAAAGAATATGAAGTTCATCTACTTCATCTAACATCTCATTATGAACAGATTTAGGGTGATAGAATAAATGAATTATTGCTCCGCAATCTTTAGCTTTTTTAATTGCAGGGATAAAATCCGAGTCACCCGCAATAAGAATTGCCTGTTGTATCTGATTATCAAAACACATACTGACAATATCTAAAGACATTAATACATCAATCATCTTTTGCTTAAATTGTCCGCCTATTAATTGAAGTCTTCCGAGTTTTACCTCAAAACGGGGCAGTCTTTTAAGGCTTGCAAAGAACAATTGCATTTTAGAATGTTTCTTTTCGTCTTCTTTATTTCCTTTTCTTATAATGGGCATTGAATTATAGTAATAAGTTCTCAAGCGAGTTAATTTTAAAGTATTGCAAATCTCATCACATAGTTTAAGATAATCAATACTTGAAGAATCAAAATAATCTCTATTAATTCTATTAAGATATCCCCCATCAATAAAAATAGCACACTTCTCCATAAGTATAAATCCCGCTACTCGACAAAGCCGACCAGCGGGGAAGATTATAATTTAAAGAGTATTAAAGAATATTTAAGCCTTTTCATTCTCTATCCAAAATTTCTTTCTTAATCTTCTCAATAAATTCCTTAACTCCAATTGTTTCAATTTTGCTGTTTCCCCTAACTCTTACTGCAAGAGTTTTTTCTTTTTCTTCTTTATCCCCAATAACAATAATATAAGGAACTCTCATAATTTCAGCGTCTTTTACTTTTGCTGGAACAGTTGTCTGCCTAAAATCAGCATCAATTCTTAAATTAGGAATTTCTTCGCTAAATTGTTTTATTATTTTCTTTGCATACTCTGTATTTCTATCTGTAAAATTTAAAATTCGTACTTGAACAGGAGCAAGCCAAGTGGGCATTCTTCCATTTGTATGTTCTAATAAAATTCCAACAAATCTTTCAACACTTCCATAACTAACAGTATGCAACATTACAGGACGCTTTCTTGTGTTATCTTTATCGGTATATTCTAATTCAAATCTTTCTGGCATTGAAAAGTCCAATTGAATTGTTGAAAGTTGCCAAGTTCTTCCTAAAGAATCTTTAACATGAAAATCAATTTTCGGTCCATAAAATGCTCCATCTCCTTTATTAATTTTATATTTCATTTTCTTTTTTTTCAGAGCATCTTCTAAAACTTTTTCTGCTTTATCCCACATTACGTCATTTCCAATTCTTTTTTCAGGGCGGGTAGAAAGTTCAATATGATCAAATTCTAAATTAAATTTTTTATAAAGAGTATTAATCACTTCTATTATCCCAAATATTTCATTTTCAAGTTGTTTTTCTTCACAAAAAATATGTGCATCATCTTGCGTGAATTGTATTACCCTAAATAATCCAGCAAGAACTCCAGAAAGTTCTAATCTATGAACAACTCCAAGCTCTCCAATCCTTAAAGGTAGTTCCCTATAACTCTTTGGGGTATTTTTGAAAACAAGCATTCCTCCAGGACAATTCATTGGCTTGACTGCAAATTGTCTTTTTTCATATTCTGTTAAGAAAATATTTTCTTTATATTTTTCCCAATGTCCTGAAATCTGCCATAATCTTTTATCCATAACTTGCGGTGTGGAAATTTCTTGATATCCTGATTTTCTGTGCAATTCTCTCCAGAGTTCAATCAATCCATTTTTTATAATCAATCCATTATTATGCCAAAAAACCATTCCTGGTGCAACTTCAGAAAACGAAAATAAATCCATTTGCTGTCCAATAATTCTATGATCGTTGTCTTTCAATTTGGAATTATCTAATTTTGTTTTTGAAATTTCGTGAAGTAATCTTGCATGATCATATTTTTCTTCTGCCTTTTTTTCTTCTTGTTCATTGTCTATTCTAATTTCTCTGCTCAATTCAGATAAAGGATGCCCTTTTACTTTAAGTTCAAACTCTTTATAATATCCAAAAGGTGCTTTTACTACACTAAAATTTTTTTTCAGCCCTTTTTCTGCTTCATTCAATATTTCAGTTGCTAATTGAGGAGAAGCCAAATTATTTGAAAGATGAGCATAAGGATAAAGGACTATTTTTTCTGCATTTACTTGTTTTGCAACATCCTTGACATTTTCAATAAGCTTTTCTACAATTTTCTTAATATTAGTATCCCCTTTTTCAACAGCAGTTAAAACAACAAGTGCTTGCTGAACAAAATTCCCTTCTTTCTCCTTTTCAGAGAGTTCTTCAATCGTTTTTAATGCCTTTTTTAGAGGTTTAAATTTAATATAGTCTGTATGCAACAGCAAAATCTTCATAAAAAATAAAGAAGCAAGAAGTTTATAAAATATTCTAAAAAATTATTCATTTCCTATTTTCTACCACGTTAGATTTTTCACATCCCCTTTCAGTTTCCTATTTTCTACCATATAAAATATTCGATAGAAAGCTTTAAAACACCCACTTTGTCTGAAGTTTTATGAAGAAAACATTACTGGCAATGACTCTTATGGCAGGATTGATATTTCCAAGTCCAAATAAACCATTTGTAAAACCACTAACGCCATTATCAAATTTTATCCCAGAAATTGAATCAAAATATCAAAGAATATTTTATACAGATAAAATGAAAGAGATGGAAAGAAAAATTGATGATGTTCTCCATTATGTAACAGATGACTTTAATAAAGATACTTTGCAAATTCTTGTAGCAAGATTAATGATGGGAGAAGATGAAGATTCTCCAAATATTTGCAAAATAGCAGATGCATACACAGCACTTACAAGAGCAAAGAATAATAACAATTTTTTAAGAGAAGAAATTTTAAGCCCATGGCAATATTCTTGTTTTAACCCTGGAACAGATAGTAACATTTTTTTAAAAACTCCATTAAAACATAATAAAAAAGATTTTCTTATAAATTTGAAATTAGCTCAAGGTTTTTTAGAAGGAAAATACAAAAATCCAATGCCTGGTGCAACAAGTTACTACAATCCAAAAAAGGTGAAAAAAACTCCAAAATGGGTAAAAAGCATGACATATTTAGGTAAACTTGGGAACCATCTGTATTACAAAAAGAAATAATCACCTCAATAAAAATTTCCCAATTTCTTTCTTGGCTTTCTCACGATTTTTTTGATGTTCTCTAAGAAAAACATTTATTTTTTTAATTAAAATCTCTTTCAATTCGGACGTCAGCATTTTTCCTGATTTGTAATCGTCATGAATTTTTTGCAATTTTTTATCATCTGGTTCAAAGAAAAATTGAAGATATTTAAAAGAAACATCAACATCAGGATTTCCCCCTTTTTTCCTATGTTCTTCAAGTGTATCTCTTCCTCCAGAAAAAGCATACTTTTTTATTTTAGTCTCAACTTCTTTTGAAGAATCTGTTAATGCAATAAATGAATTCAAATCTGAAGAAGACATTTTCCCCCCGCCCAATCCAGGCATGAATAAATTATAAGTTGAACTAATCTGATTAAATTTGAAATCTTTAATATGTTGGCTTATATCTCTTGCTAGTCTTATATGAGGGTCTTGGTCTATTCCAACAGGAATAACAACAGGGCAAGTTCCTTCAAATTCTGGCAATTGGGGATGGAGCATATCTGAAGCTTGCAAAAGAGAAGATACCATTTTTCCAGGGCTTATTTCTCCATAAACTGCCCTAAACTCGTTGAAAGTTGCATATTTTGCAAGAAGATTTTGAAGCCTATAATAAGCATTTGATTTTTCTGCATCTTTGCTTCTTTCGCTCTGAAAATAAATTTCGCAATTGGAAAGTTTTAATCCAAGACTGATATAATTTGTCAAATACTGTTCAATTGCAATTTTTCTGCTTTCTTCCAAACTTTGCCCTCGGGCATTGTATGCTTCAATATCAGCAATAGCAATATAAATTTTAGCTCCTAATTTCTGATAGAAAATAAGTTGACTAACAATTAGCATATGCCCAAGATGAAATTTTCCAGTAGGCATTAAACCAGTCATCACAACAAATTTTTTTTGGGTTTTTATTGCTTCAAGAATATTTTGAATGTCCCTATGGGCAAAAATGATCTTTCTTCTAAAAAGCAAATTATCATTAAACACTTTAGGAAGTTCTTTCAAAGGAACAACTCCAAATTCCCTAATCAGTTTTTCATAATCAATATCTCCTTTAACTTCCCAAGGAGTAACTATTGCTCCGCTTTTCATTCCCTTACAAAGAAAGATTTATTTTTAAACATTGCTTAATAAAGGGAAATTGAACAAATATTTATAAAGAATAATTAGTTGTTTTTATAAGGGAAAAAGAAAATGAAAAGAGGAATAAAAATAGGAATAAATGCATTAATTTTAACCATTTTGCTAAGTTCTTTTATTTCTGCAGATATAATTTTCACGCAACAAGTAAAACCCGTTTATAATCTGGGAGACATTATTTACGTACCAGTTACAATAAAAACATTAACAGATGTTTCGGGAATTTTTCAGATGGATTTAATTTGCAATGGAACTTTAATAAATTTCTATAAAAATGGAGTAAAATTACTTGCTGGAAATGAAAAAAGCATGGATTCTTCTCTTGTTCTTATAAATTCAATAATTCAGGGTAACAATGGAATATGCAAGGTCAAAGCATCATTAGATGAGGGGTATCAATTAAGCGATGAATTTAAAATTTCTACTTCCCTAAATATAAATGGAGCAATAGAAGGAACAGAATTTAATGCGGGAGAAAATTTTTGGATAAATGGAGAGATTAAAAGAGAAAGTGGAGAAAACTCAAATGGATTTATAAGCGTAAGTTTAATCGGTCAGGATTTAACACAAAATGTAACTCAATTTGGAACAGTTAATAATGGAATGCTTTACATGAATTTTTCTCTTCCAAATAATCTACGGGCAGGAACTTATCTTGTGGAGGTGAATGCACATGAAAAAGACAGCGAGGGAATAATCACAAACATCGGATTTGCAGAATATACTATTTCAGTAAGACAGGTTCCAACAGAATTAGAATTGATAATTGAAAATAAAGAATTAGAACCTGGAATGATAATGAGAGTCAAAGCAATCCTCCATGACCAAACAGGCGATTCAATAAATACAACCGCATATCTAACCATTAAAAATTCAGCGGACAAAATTTTTGAGCAAAGAGAAATAGATAC
Organism: Nanobdellota archaeon; assembly: GCA_038045905.1. Taxonomy (GTDB): domain Archaea; phylum Nanobdellota; class Nanobdellia; order Pacearchaeales; family GW2011-AR1; genus RBG-13-33-26. Next base: position 27,104 of record JBBSXF010000050.1, on the reverse strand, counting down.
AAATATATTTTTTGAATATCCTATCGCATCAAGCGAACCTCCTTCAAGATGGAAAATTCATGCAGTTTCTAAAAAATTAGAATCTGAAAGCGGATTTGAGATAAAAGAAAAAGAAAGTGTAAGTATAGAAATAGTAAATAAAACAATCTTCATAGCAAATACAGGGAATATCTTTTACAATAAAACCTTATTGGTAAAAATAGGAGAAAATCCATTGAATATCCAAGTTGCATTAGAAGTCGGAGAGAATAAAAAATATATATTAAGTGCCCCAGACGGAGAATATCAGGTAAGAATTGCTACAGGAAGTGGAGATGAAATAAGCGAAACATTGAGCTTAACTGGAAATGTAATAGGAATAAGAGAAGATGTTTTGCAATTAACAAATCTTGCTTGGATATTATTTATTTTAGTGTTAGTTCTTGGAACATTTTTTCTTGTAAAGAAATTACGTAAAAAAAATTTTATAGGGCACATGCCTTCTTTAAAATTTAAAAAAAGAGTGAAAGAATCAAAAGAACTTCCAACAATGAGAGAAGATTCTATATCTCGCCCTGTAAACAAAGCAGAACTTTCTATGACAATCAAAGGAAACCAGCAAGAAGCAAGTGTTGTATGCCTTAAATTAAAAAATAGAGATGCAGGAGAACGAAATGGAAGCGTTATTGATACTCTAAAAAAAATTAAAAACATTGCAGAAGAAAACAAAGCAGTTGTATATGGCAATCAAAGTTATTTATTGTTCATATTAGCTCCAGCAAAAACTAAAACTCTTAAAAATGAAAAATTAGCTTTGGACATCGCAGAGCATATACAAAAATCTCTTTTAGAGCACAATAGGATGTTCAACCAAAAAATAGAATTTGGAATTTCTTTAAATAAAGGGGAAATAGTTGGAAAAGTAGAAGAAGACGTATTCAAATTTATGGGAATGGGTTCATTAATGGCAACATCAAAGAGATTAGCTACACTTTCAAATGAAGAAATTTTATTGAGTGAAAAGATAAATGATTTGTTAAGAGTGAATGCAAGAGCAGAAAAAGAGATTAGGGAAGAAACAACAGTCTATGTATTAAAGAGCATTAAAAGAGACAATGAAGAAGCAAGAAAATTCATAAACAAGTTCTTAAACAGACAAGAAAAAGAATAATTCTATTAATACAATTTCAACAAACTATTAACAATTGCACGCTTAACTTCTGGATGATTTTTCTCAAACTCAATTAAGAAATTATTAATTTTATCTTTTTTTATTTTATGTTCTTTAAATTTTAGATTTCTAATCTTTGCATAAAGCAAAATTTCTTCGTCTAAAAATAAGTAAAGGGGCTTTATCACATTTTTTTCAACAGGCAGAGATTTTTTTAAATTAGAAGTATTTCCAAGGATTATTAAATTAACAATATCATTAGATTCAGAATCAAGGCTGGAATCAATCGCAATTTTATTAACTTTCAATTTCTTGTTTGGCAATTTAACCACATTAAACCCATATTTTTTATTCAAAAAATTCAACATCTCCTCAAGAACAATTCCTTTGAAATCATTTGTTTTCTTATATCCAATAACCTCTCCAGATTTAACCATACTGAATTTTCTTATGGTATATAACAATTTTTTATGAAAATAATTTATGAAGCATCTTTTACAAAGTTTTCTCTTATTAGTAAACTCATATATGGGTTTCTTTTCACATGCTTTGCACATATTAAACTAAAAGAAAGATTGTATAAAAATGTTGTTTTTATTTGGATTTAGAATTTGCTATCTTTTTAGTTTCTTTTGTTTCAGGCTTCTTAAATTTAGAAAAAATATTTGAAATAGAAACTCCTGCTTTGAAGATTCTTAAAATAATCCCAGCAACCAATAAGATTATTCCTGCAATTAAAACTTTAATTGAAATTGAAGGAGCACTGGAAAAGAATAATCCAATTATCTTAACCGCAGTTTCATTGGGGATAAAGTTGATTAGATTGCTTATTTTAAAGAGAGGAAATGAAGAAGCTATCAATAAACTTCCAACTAAAATTGGAACATTGGTTTTTTTCTTAATTAAAAAGAATGTCAATACAAGCAAAAGAAAAGAAGCGAATAAGAAAATGTAAAAAAGATTATTCAAAAAAACATAAGATTTCATAGAAAAAATAAATGTTGGAATTTCGTTTTTGCTAAAGCAATCTATGAACTCACAATCATATTCTTTGTAATAAATTCCTTTTATCAAATAATCAACTCCATTGTCAATGATGCCTTCTCTTCCCCCAGAAGTGATATTGCAAGGAATAGTAAAAGTATATCCTTGTGCGTTAAAAACATATTCAGAATTAGTCTGGCAATATATTTGAATAAATGGCAAAGCAGTATCAACCGCAGAACTTATGTTCATGTTTTTTTCTAAAATTCCTTTAATCACTTCTTTTGATTCTTTTTGAAGATTGTCATAATTCAATGATGAGGATAATATTAACAAAAAGACAGAAGAAAAAATTGATAAAAATAAAAGAATAGATGCTATTACTGCAAAAAACCCTCTTATAACTCCCATAAATAAAATAAGAAAAATGAATTTATAAAATGTGGGTTCTTTTGAAAAAAGAACCTAACGTGGTAGAAAACCTAAGAAGAAACGTGGTAGAAAAAAGAAAGAACTCACTCTACATATTTTGCAAAGCATCAACTCGCTTTTGAATTGAAGGATGCGTGCTTCCAATTTCTTTGAATGGATTTGCAAAAAACAAAGGAGCAACTGCTTTGCTAACTTTTTTTTCTGGTTGGTTTTCTTGTCCTATTTTTTTTAATGCACTAATCAATCCAGCAGGATATCTCGTGAACTTTACAGCAGAAGCATCAGCAGTAAATTCCCGTTTTCTGGAAATAGCCATTTGAATAAAAAACACAAATATAGGAGCTAAAATTGCTAAAGCAATGCCAATTATCATGAAAATACTTCCCCGATTATCATTGCTATCTCCACTTTTAAACCAAAGGCTTCTCAAAAATATTTCAGAGATTATTGAAATTATCCCTACCATCACTGCAATTAAAGTCATATATCTAATATCATAGCTTTCTACATGTCCCAACTCATGAGCCAATACTCCTTCCAATTCTTTTTTATCCAATTTTTCTAAAGCTCCTTCTGTAACACATATAACAGAATGTTTTGGGTCTCTGCCAGAAGCAAATGCATTTATTTGTCGAGAGGGCATAATGTAAAGTTTAGGCATAGGCAATCCAGAAGCAATTGTCAATCCTTCAACAATATCGTAAAATTGCCTGTATTCTCCCCTTTTAGCTTCTTTTGCACCAACACTAAAAAGAGCAATTTTATCTGAATTATAAAAGCTAAACAAAGTATAAGAAATTGAAAAAATAATTGAAAAAATCATTATAATAAAGAAATATCCTGATGATTCAAATGCTTTTGAAATAACATATCCCAATAAAACAATTACTGAAAAAACAACAGCCATAAGAAAAAAAGATTTTCTTTTATTCTTTGCAATTTGGTCTCGGAAATCAATTCTTTTTTCCATGATTGATTAAATAAAGGTTAGTTTTTAAGGTTTAGGGAAATGTAAAGTAAACGTCAGCTAAAGAAGACAAAAAAAGTTTTATGGAAAATCATTCGGAGACATTATTTTTAAGGTATATCCTTTTGTTCTTGCTAATTCATTTATTCTTGTTTTTTCTTCATCAGATACAAGAAAAAAAGTGGGATAAGGATTAATTCTTTTAATAGAAGCAACTTTTAGCGAATAAATATCATTATCTGACTCACTATCATTTGGTAGGGATTTTTCTGTTACTAAATCAAAAAAACCAGGAATTGCTTTTAAAATATATTTTGGCTTAGAAATTTCTACTATAGTTCTGTCACAAGTTATCAAATCTTTGATAGTCCTATCACAAATTGCTAATTGATTTCCATTACATCTAAAAGAAACTAATTCCATAAATATATTTGCTGATCTAGTTATATTCCCCCTACTCAACCAACTATCAGAAACCTCTTTTAAAAAAGAAATATGAAAGAAATAAAGTCCAGTCTCAATTGGCATCAGTATCAACCTCTCCAAAAGCCACTTCCATAAATGCTCGGGGGTTGTCTTTTATTCTCTTAACATCGGTAACTGTAAAATCACTTCCTTCTTTTATTGTAAATCCTAGAAGTTCTTTCATTTCTGCTCCTTTGAATTGAGGATTTATGAGAACTTTATCATCAATCAGGACATTTCCTTGTTGCTCTGCTATTAACATCTGCTCTTTCGTTCTGAATATTGATACTGGCTTTCCTGTCATTTTAATTGTTTTTTCACCTCTAATCCTTTTATATCTTAAGAATAGGTTATATAAAAAGCTTCCTATCTAAAATCTCCGACGATAAAACTTAATTCATAGACGATAGTTTAATTAGTCCGATTCATTTATTATCTCCGAATCTAAATTCTGCTCTACTAACTGGCAAAGATTTCGTTTCTTGTAATCTCCAAACTTCTTTTTAATAAATTCTTCAACCATCAAGATAGTATCTAATTGCGGATAATGAAGGATATTCTTCTTGTTAAATGTCTGTTCCATGTTGTTATATTAACTTATAAATCTTTCAAAATTATATGAAATTTGAGTGTATAAATTAAGAGTTAGAGGGTATAGAATTATCATCAAGTTTAGGAATAAATTTTTTTTAAGTGAGACGAAATTGCACTTGGTCGTCTCTTTAAAATTTGAGCAATCTCGAGGTTAGATTTGCCATCCGAATATAATTCTTTTAATAGAATCTCATCTTCTTGCTTCCAAGGTTCATAAGCATTTGAAAATTCTCTCTTAATTTGTTCTAATCTTTCATGATAATTTGTTTTTATATCTTCTTTGTTATTACCCTCAATATTTTCTTCGGATTTTATAACAATTCTTACTAATCTAATTTCTTCGTAAGAAAATTCTCCATTAAAACAATTATAAATTGGAGCAAGCCTTTCAGTTCCAAATTTTTCAAAGGCAGTTTTTATTTTTTTAAATCTTTCTTCGGAAGGGAGTAAATAATTAATGTCTATTTGTTTATCTTTAGCAACAATCTTTTCGATATGCCTAAGAATTGTGCTTTCTCTAAATCCTTCCAATTTTGCAATTTCTTTTATCGAAATTTTTTTTAAGATCATTTCTTTTGTTTTTTGGGGATTATAGTCCTCATTTATTTTTTCAATTTTTAATTTATCCCCGAGAGGTCTTTCAGATAATTTTAAAATCCCTGAACAAATATCACACGCCCCACAATTATCATACGAAAAATTTTCCCCAAAGTATTCTAAAAGATATTTTCTTCTGCATTTATCCATTTCTGAATAATTAATTATTTGGCTTAATTTTTCTCTAGCAATTCTTTGTGCATTTTCATCCTTAACTTGATTAATAAAAAATTCGTGTTTCCTTTTATCACCATATGAATAAAATAAAACACAATCGCTTGGAAGTCCGTCACGCCCAGCTCTTCCAATTTCTTGATAATAACCCTCAACACTTTTTGGAAAAGTATAATGTACAATCATTCTAATGTCGGGCTTATTTATCCCCATTCCAAAAGCAATTGTTGCAACAATAATTTTTATTTCATTATTAATAAATAATTCTTGATTGCGTTTTCTAACTTGATTGTCTAATCCAGCATGGTAGGGGAGAGCATTAAATCCGTTGTCAGTTAAATTTTGAGCAATTTTTTCTGAATCTTTGCGGGAAAAACAATAGATAATTACTGATTTATCTCGGTGTTTTATAAGTAATTCTAAAAGTTTATTGAATGCGTCCTTCTTTCTCATGACTATTAAGTTAAGATTTTTTCTGTTAAAACTGGAAACAAAAATTTGGGGATTTCGCATGGATAATTGTTTTAAAATGTCCTCTCTAACTTTTTTTGTAGCTGTTGCAGTTAAAGCAATTATTGGAACATTTGAAAAAATTTCCTTTAATGATTTTAAATTTCTGTAATCTGGGCGAAACTCATGCCCCCATTCTGAAATACAGTGGGCTTCATCTACTGCAATTAAACTTATTTCAACTGTTTTTAAAAATTCTTTGAAACTATTTGATGCCAGCCTCTCTGGTGCAATATAAAGAATTTTTACTTCATTTTTCCAAATTTTATTTTGAATATTAATAATTTCTTCGTAAGAAAGTGAGGAATTGATAAATTCCGCTTTAATTCCTTTTAATTTTAGTTCATCAACTTGGTCTTTCATAAGAGCAATGAGCGGAGAAATTACAATAGTAATCCCCTCAAATCTTAATGCTGGCAATTGATAACAAATAGATTTTCCTCCCCCTGTAGACATGACGACTAGTACATCCTTTTTTTGAAGAATATTTGTTATTATCTCTTCTTGCATTGGTCTAAATTCATCATAATCAAAATAATTTTTTAGTAAGGTTTTCATCTTTTATAATTATCAATATAACTTTATAAAACTTAAATGTTTTTGTATGTTTTGAAAAATTAATAAAATCGTAAGATTTCTAAAACACAAAGAAGTATTAAAACTAATAATTGTCCCTCTATGATCTTTCTGTATTGGGACTTTTTTTTGTAAACTTATAAATCGTTTGTTTTAAAAGAAATTAATTAAGAGATTCTACAAGAGTTAAGAAATTCTGCAGTTATTTCTGATTTTTCATCACAACATTCAAGAAGTTCATTTTGAACAGTATCTCGATAATACTTAAGTTTTACAATAACTCCATTTTCTTTAGCTTCCAAAATAGGGGGTACAAAATCACTATCTCCTGCAATTAAAATTGCATTATGTATATCTTTTTTTATTGCAAGTTTAACTAAATCTATAGAGAAATAAGTATCCACCCTTTTTTGAATATAGTCTCCCTTTTTTGTTTTTGTTAATCTGCCTAATCTTATCTCAAACCTAGGGAGATTTTTAATTTTTCTCATAAATCGATCGCTATTTGATTTTCTAAATTTTTCTTCATCTGTTGGAGGATCGCCTTGAAAAGGAGAACAATAATATACATAAACTCTAAATAAATCTTCTTTAGAAATGTCTATAAAAGCTTTTGAAAATTTATCAAAATCTAATTTGAGATTACCAAGTTGCTTAGTAATTGACATCAAATAGCCCAAATCTATAAATATAGCGGTCTTCTCCATGTTCATTTAGAAAGTATAATTTAATTTTAATTACGAAACCATCGTCGGAGGTAGTAACGATAGCGTTAATTACAAGAAATATTAGTGAATTATGTTTATAAATATTTAGGTTTAAAACTTAACCTTTACTGGTTTTCTTTCTGATTCAGTCATTTGAAGATTAAGATATTCTCTTGCTTTCTTGTGATAAATTCCTGCAAAGAATGTTCCTGGAAATGTCTTGCATAAATCATTGTAAGCAAGAATGCTATCATTGTAAAATTGCCTTGAATACGCAACTTTATCTTCTGTTGTTGCAAGTTCCCTTTGTAATTCAAGAAAATTTGTATTTGCTTTTAAATCTGGATAATTTTCAGCAAGAGCAAAAATTGTTTTCAATGCAGATTCAAGCCCCTTATCTGCTTTAACTTTTCCTTCAACGCCTTTGGCAGAAACAAGAGCTTTTCTAGCTTCAGTCACTGCTTTTATAGCGGCATTTTCATGCTTTGTATATCCTTTAACTGTTTCAATTAAATTGGGAATTAAATCTGCTCTTCTCTTCAATTGAACATCAATTTGACTTAAAGAATTATCAATTCTATTTCCTAAAACAGCGAATCTATTAAAATAAGTTAGGAATAATAATATTACTAATCCGATCAATCCTAATCCAATCCAAGCTACTAATAACATAACCATTATAGAAAAATTAGATTTATAAAGTTTGCCAAATGAATTATATTATGGCTATAAGTGTAGACAAAGAGAAATGTATTGGATGCGGACTTTGCCCAACAATTTGCAAGGAAGTTTTTGCCATGGGAAAAGATGGAAAAGCATTTGTTAAAATGCAAAAGAAATTGCCTTGTGTAAAAGAAGCAAGGGAAGCTTGTCCAGTAGAGGCAATATCTGAATAAAGAGTATTAGAAATCTTTAAAAGCACAATTCTTTCTATCTCCGATATGATAGACAGAAGAAATTATCAAAAAGATACTATAAGAACGAATATTTCTAAAAGGGAAATTATAAAACCAAATTCACTTCTTGAAAAAGGAGTGCAAGAAGAAATGTATTCCTTTAGAGATGTGATTAGACATCCGTTAAAAAGCGCATCACATGAAATTGAAAAAGATTTGGATTATTCAGCACTCTTTAAAAAAGCTAGGAAAAAGAAAACTCTAACTTGCTTGACAACTTTAGCTTCTTTTGGAGCAATTGTTCCTATTCATTAATTAATTCATGCTAAAACCAACACTTTAACTGGGGGATAAATAAAGAAGTTGTTATTAACAGGTTATACGGAGTAGATTTAGTTCATTTAATTAATCCACAAATTCATGTCAAAACTATGTTTCCTCTTGTTGGAGGTTATGTAGGCGCAAAAGAATATGGCTCTATTTTTGGAGAGATAAGTACAGGCATGGCTCCATATTTACTTACCCCCATAGGGATTTATATGATAGAAGAAGGAAAAAGAAGAAAATCTCTTCCTTTAAGTATTGCTGGTTCAGGTATAATTTGTAGCCATGCGGGGGGAGTCATAGGAGATTTTCTTCATATTGGAAGAATAATAACTAGAGAGACGATTAAAAGCACAACAAACATAATTGGTTACAAAGATTATACTCCAAATGGAATTTTAACTGGATTCCCAGCAACAATTGCAGCATTTTATATCGGAGTAAAAATTTGTAATTTTACTTATAGAACATTTAAATCTGGAGTTAGAAGTTTAGATAAATTATTTAAGGGGAAATAAAGCAAACAAAAATATTTATTAACTATATTCTGTTTTCTTTTACATGCCTGAAAAAAGAGATGAAGGAATAGATTTTGTAAAATGGTTTTCTGAATTGAATAAAGATTCTGGAAGTGTTGCAGGAGGGAAAGGGGCAAATCTTGCAGAAATTTACAATGCAAAGGTGAATGTCCCAGCTGGATTTGTTATAACAGCACAAGCATATGATTATTTTATAGAAAAAGCAGGATTAAAAGAGCAAATAGAAACTCTTCTTAACAGCATAAATTATGAGGATACAAAACAATTAAATGAAGTTACAGAAAAAATTAGAAAATCAATAATAAAGGCAGAATTTCCAAAAGATTTACAAGAAGAAATTTTAGAGTCATACGAAGCGTTGGATACAAATAATGTAAAAAATAATGCTACTGGAACTGTTCTTGAGATATTAAAAAATTCAGAACCAATCTTCGTCGCTGTAAGAAGTTCAGCTACAACAGAAGATTTGGCAGATGCAAGTTTTGCAGGACAGCAAGAATCTTTTTTAAATATAAAAGGAAAAACAGAATTGCTGTTAACAATAAAAAAATGCCTTGCATCATTATTTACTTCAAGAGCAACATATTACAGAAATAAAAAGGGATATAGAGATACAAAAGCAAGTTTAGCAGTTGTTGTTCAGAGAATGGTTGATTCTGACAAGTCAGGAGTTATATTTTCTCAAGACCCGACTAATCAAAGCAAAAATATAATTTTAGAGGCTGTTTTTGGATTAGGAGAAGGAATTGTTTCTGGGACAATAACTCCAGATCAATACACCCTCTCAAGAGAGTTGGAAATTTTAACAAAAAATATTTCCGATAAAAAAATAGCAATTACAAGAGATTCTGGAGGAGGACAAACAACAGTTAAATTAAGTCCTGAAAAATCAAAACAGCAGGTATTGAAAGAATATGAAATGAAGAAATTAGCAGAGATTTCATTAAGATTAGAAGAGCATTACAAAAAACCGCAGGATATTGAATGGGCAATTGAAGGAGAGGAAATTTTTGTTGTTCAAACAAGAGCAATAACTACAATTGGTAAAAAAACAGAAGAAAGAACAGATTTAGGAGAAAATGTAATTCTCTCTGGATTAGGAGCATCTCCAGGAGTTGCTTCTGGAAAAGTGAAAATAATAAACGACTTAGCTGAACTTGATAAAATAGAAACAGGGGATATTTTAGTTACAAAAATGACAAATCCAGACATGGTTGTTAGTATGCAAAAATCTGCAGCAATAATCACAGATGAAGGGGGATTAACTGCCCATGCAGCAATTGTTTCTAGAGAAATGGGAATTCCGGCAGTAGTTGGGACAAGAGAAGCAACAACAAAATTAAAAGACGGAGATATTGTAACAGTAGATGGAGCTTCTGGAAAAGTATATGCTGGAAAAACAGCAGAAACAAAACATCAAGAAATTCTTCCTGTAACCGCAAAAACAAGAACAAAAATAAAGGTTATGGTAGATATGCCAAGTTTTGCTGAAAGGTCTTCAAAGACAGGAATAAAACAAGTCGGTTTAACAAGAATTGAAGGAATAATTGCAGAATCAGGAAAACATCCAGATTATTTTATAAAAAATAATAAAGCAAAAGATTACGAAGAAGTAATTTTCAATGGAGTAAAGGGAATAGCAGAATTCTTTGATGAACTCTGGGTAAGAACATCTGATATAAGAAGTGATGAATTTAGGAATTTAGAAGGTTCTCCTGGAGTAGTCGAAGTAAATCCTATGTTAGGAATGCATGGAATTAGATATGGAATAAAAAATCCAGAAGTATTGAAAGCAGAATTAAATGCATTAAAAAGAATTGCAGATACAGGGAAAAAAATAGGAGTAATGATGCCCCAGATAATTTCCGTTGAAGAAGTTCAAAAAGTCAAAGAAGTCTTGAAAGAAATTAATTTTACAGACTTAAAATTAGGAATAATGGTTGAAACTCCTGCTGCGGTTCAATTAATAAAAGAATTTTGCGAAGAAGGGATAGATTTCATATCTTTCGGAACAAATGATTTAACACAATACATTCTGGCAATTGATAGAGGAAATCAACAAGTTCAGAGTTTATACAATGAAATGCACCCAGCTGTTTTATATCAGCTTGATTTTGTAATAAGAGTCTGCAAGAGAAATAATGTTGAAACTAGCATTTGCGGACAAGCAGGAAGCAAAAAAGAAATGGTTAAATTTTTAGTGGAAAAAGGCATTAACAGCATAAGTGTAAATGCAGATGTAGCAAAAGAGATTTCCGATTATGTGGCTGAAATTGAAAAAACATTAGGCGAGGGATTAAGGCAGTATTCACCAGATGAAATAGCAAAAACAAAAAAAGAAACAGAAGAATTTCCAGTCATAAATGGAGTTAAAATTGAACCTTACAATCCGGACCAATCAGAAGCCAACAAAGATGAAAACTTATCAAAAAAATAACAAAATTTTATAAACAAAAAAAGCATCAATATTCTATGGTTAAGAAAAAAGAAACACCAAAACAAAAAGAGAAAACAGGCAATTTAGAAAATTCAGAAAATGTTAAAGTAGAGCAGGTTTTAATAGAAAATTTTGTGTCTTTGCAAAAAGTCATGACAAACCTTGCTGTAAAATTTGATAGTCTTTCTAACCAAATTTCAAAACTATTAGAACTATTTGAAATTTCTGCAAAAACATTAGCAGAAAAAGGAAATCTATCAGGGGAAAATAAAGAAGATAAAAAAGTAGTTGAAAAATTGGATAATCTTTTAGAACAAAATAAAGTGATTGCAAAAGGAATTGCTCTTCTTCATGAGAAAGAAGCTTCAACTCAATCAGAACAAAGATATCCGCAACAAAGCTTTCCAAAAATTTCAACACAGCAATATCCTCCTACACAAGCAAGAAGAATAATCACAGAAGAACCTATGAGGCGCCCAGTAGTAGACCTTTCTAAAAATCCAAGATTTGGTAATATGAATAATTAGAATGGAATCAACATTTTCAAATGAATTCAAAAAACATTTTTTATTAGTATTTACAAAAACTTTAATTATTCATTCTGCAAAAGTAGAGATAACAAAACTGGAAAATATAATAGAATCAAAAGAAAAAAATGGGAACATTCCTTCTATATTAAGCAATGAACCTAAACTCCTTCTTGAAAGAACAGGAGAATTAAGAAGGATAAATCTTCCGTCTATACCAAAGCCAGTTACAAGACAATTTAACAATCCGACTTTTATTATTCCAGAATCAAAATTGCCTCCGCATTTGGAATATTTAAAGCCAGTTCCAACTTTAACAACAGGGATAGATTTGTTCAAATTAAATCCTTTGATTAAAGATTCAGCAGTAAAAATTATTATAGGAAGTCCAGATGAAGCAGTGAGTGTTACAGGAACAATGGGAACAAAACCAACCTCCATAGTGTTGAACAAAGAAGATATTGATAGGATAATAAATGTTTTTTCCACAATTTCAAAAATACCTGCAAACGAAGGAATTTACAAAGTTGCAGTAGGAAGTTTAGTGCTTTCGGCAATTATCTCTAACGTAGTTGGTTCAAGATTTGTCATAAAAAAATTATCTTATTATATTCCTCCAAAGCCTTTATAATAGGAAGTCTGAATTAAATTGATTTGCTTCTGCATGAACACTTTCTGTTTCCAAAAGCTTATCAGCAATATTTTTCAGCCAGCTAATTCTATCTTTTTCCATTTGGGATTTTAAAACTGCCTCGCTCAAATCTGCATCATAAGAATATTCTATTTTATACCCTCCAAATTCATACCCTATAACATATCTTCCATTGAATAATTCTGATTTAATAGTTTGAACAGAAATGTTCCCAAATTGAGTTAAAAGAATTTGTTTTTCCTGTTCAGTCAAAGAAACTGGTTCAATAAATTCAATTTGAGTTTCATTTTTTTTGGAATTATTTATCTGCTTTGATTCATCTATAACTACTTTATCTTCATTTGGAACATTAGCAATAGATTCAGAATAATCTGTAGTTACTAAAACATTGTCACTTTGATAAGCAATTTTAATTGCATCGTCTGATAAAGATTTAGAATTTGTTTTAACACTTCCAGATAAAATTTGAATAGTTTCTCCTTCTTTTAAATTATACATGAATGGTTTATCTGCAGACGCTTGTCCGTTAATTTCTATTGGTCCAGATTCAGATACTGCATTTCCAGTTAGTTTTAGCCCTAAGAAAAAATTAGAGGCTGTCTTTAAGATTTTAGAAATAACCCCCCCAGTAATTGTAGCAGAAGGCTCTTGCGAAGTTTCATCTGGAGCTGATTCTTGCGGAGCTTCTTCTGTTGGAACTGATTCAGTTGACTGCTGTGACTCTTCAGCGAGAGGTTGCTCTTCCACAACAGGTTTTGCGGACACATCTGTTTCTGAAGATATTGTTTCAGGAATTTGCTCTATATCTTTTTCTGATGAATCAGATTGGGAAGGAATATCTTCATTCAAAGAATCATTCGTATCATTAAAAGGCATCTCCAAATTCTCATCTATTAAAGAACCATTATCATTAACAACTGGTTCAGCATCAGAAGATTTTTCAGTTTGTCTTGAAATTAAAGTAAAATAAACTATCGGATAATTTATTGTTTCAGGTTCATTTACTAAATTATTTTCTGTTTGAGAAGAAAGTTGATTGTCTGATATAACATTCCCCGTTATTTTTCCTTTGAAAATAAAAAAAGAAGAAACCAATGCAATTAATATTAAAATTCCAAAAACAAAAATTGCAATTTTTTTATAATTCGGTTTATCTGTCCCGCAATATTCTGAAACAACTTTGCCATCTATTCTTCTGCTTTGATAAACATAAGGTCCGTAAAGTTTCCCATCTTTTTTAATATACTTTTTATACGCCATCTTTTTTAGTCAACTAACAATCAATAAAAACAGAAGATTATATTTAAAGTTTTCTTAGTTATGGGGCGTCACATTCAGCTGATGTTTCAAATATTTTATAAGAATTTCCAACTGCAATTGAGGTTTGAAAAACAAATCCAATATGACTATTTTGATATCCGCCAACAGGGGGCCTATAAACGATAATTTGTAAACAGCCAGTTTCAGCACTATCAAAAAATTTAATATATTTTCCAGTATAATCCGTATCGAGGGCAGTAGGCAAATCACTGCTTCCAAAATACATTCCAGAAGTTCCTGGCCATGTTTCCTCAACTGTTCCTGAATTAAGTGGCACAATCGTATCACAAGAAATTCCAAGAGAATTACATAATCGCCCTGTAGGACAAGAAGTACAAGTAATTATTGCTCCACAATTATTTACTTTTTCTCCACAAACAACTCCAGCACAAGTCACTTCTGTTGCATCTGGAACACAATTAGGAACAACACAAATTCCATTAGTGCAAGTGTTAAGAACATCACAAGTTCCACAAGATTGGTGACATGAGGGGTCTAATCCACATTGTAAATTAACACAATTCGGAGTACATCCCAAGTCACCATTTCCTCCTTGATTACCATTTCCTCCTTGATTGTTATTATTACTTCCAGAAGTTAAGGTGTATGTATCAGTAATCTCCCCTGCTTTTTCTGTTCCATCATTTAATTTGAATACAGGAGCTACTGAAACAGTCAAGATTGTTCCAAGAATTAATTTAATCGGGACAAGTTCAAAATTCTTAGAATCAAATACTTCAAAACTAGTTACTTCTTCGGTTATGACTTCAGAATCTCCCCCATCAGAAAGAATCAGTTTAATTTTTGTAACCTCGCCTTCGCCAGTATTTCTCTTCACATTAACATTAATTTTTCCCGTTTGCTCATACGCATTTGTTATATCCAAATCAATCATAGAAATTCCTGTTTCAATTTGTTCAGAATTTTTTTGAATTAAATTATTAACTGTTCCCCACACGACTCCAATTGCTACCAAAGCTAAAACAATTAGAATTAAAGTAATAACAATTGTTGACAAACCTTTAACATTTTTCCTCTTCATTCAATAAAATAGGATAGAGAATTTAAAAAACTAACTAAAACTTATTGGGCAGGAGTATTTTGTTGCGGTCCTTGTTGTTGTAAACATTGAACCCATATCAATTCCATTGTTTCATTTCCAACAGGTAACTTAACAGTCTGGCAAGTTGATGCTTGTTGTGCTATTTGCAAAACAGTATATTGTATTCCTTGTCCTTGTCCTTGAACAACTAATCCAGATAATGCTGGACTAACTAAAAAAATATATGCAAGAACTCCCAATAAAGCAACAACTGCTATAATAAGAACCAATACAAGAACATCTCTTTTATCTTTTCCCATAGTTTATTTAATTGAATGTTATTTAAAAACATTTCTGTTATTTAACTTGTAATTTCTAACAAGGTTGTTACGTCTTTCCAAGAAATACCCTCTGATGCTTGGACATATAAAGAGATTACATCTCCTGCTTCAAATGTAATAGTATCTTTTGATTGAACATCATAATCTTTTTTCATACCAATATTTTCTACAATAAAGCTGTTTCCAAATGGAATTGGTTTACCATTTTTATACACAATAATTTCCAAATTTCCATTTCCTCCCAATAGTTCCAAGCTTGTTGATATTCCAGTAATACTTCCACTTCTCATCATCACATAACCTTTCTCTAAACCACCCTCAACACCAACTGCAGTTTTCAAAAATCCAGATTCTTTCATTTCTCCATCAAATCCAAAATTCAAGAATTCACGTTTGTCTTGACTGATTATTATATCTCCTTGTGATGCTAATTTTTCCACAGCGTATGTCACAACAAATACTTTATTGTTTGAAGAGGCGGGATTTTTATAATCTATCTGATAAATAGCTAAATTAGTATTATCTACATTTTCTATGTTCACTTCTTTGGGTAGGCTGTTAAAATCAACTTCTGTAATATTGTTTATGCTCTCTGAAGAAATTCCTTTTTGATTGATAAAATCCCCGACATATTCCTGAACAGAATCTGGAAGTGAAGCTGTACTGATTTTCTCTTTAACTGCCTCACTGATATCGTCTTCACCAGTAGCAGACATAATCACACTAGTAACCAATAAAACAATAACACAAATTCCAAAAATTGCAAATAATTTCTTATTTTTTCCTCTCCCTCTTTCCATGAACTATTTAAGGAAATCTTATATTTAAACATTCTCTTTGAAACTTTTATAAAGAATATAACCTATTAAATAAAATGAATCATGAGATAACCTTAGAAAAGCTAGAAAAATACTTCAAACTAACTTCAACAGCATTAAAAGAGGTAAAAAAACATATTATCAAAGGCAAAGAAGATTATGCAAAAGAAATAATTGAAATGGTTGAAAATTATCTTTCAGACGCAGAGCATTTTAGAAAAAAAGGGGATTTCATAAATTCCTTTGCTGCTTTAAATTATAGTCATGGTTGGCTTGATTCTGGAGTAAGATTAGATATTTTTGATGCAAAAGATGACAAATTATTTACGATAAAATAAGGGGGAATTTTTTCGTTCTCAAAGAACCCACTTCTCTATATGTATCTTCTAAAAGTTCCATATCACTCAATTCTCTTTCTTTTTTAGGAGAATACAAATGAAATCCTTTAGTTAATTCCCCCCAGCACAGGCACGAGTTCCATCTGGCTGTATAACTAACAAATCTTCTTCTCTTGGAAGCCTTTTCCCGCATAAAAGCCGATTAATTTCTTCGTTATTATAAGTCGCCATAAATTAAAATGGAGATAAAATCAGCTATTATAAATCTTCTTGCAAACAGCTTAAATCTCTAAAAAAAGTAAACTGCAAATCATTGAAACGAGTTCTTGTTTCAAGCATTCCTGCAATAACATATTTTTCCTTAAATTCAAGATAGGTAATTCTATTGACTAAATTTACCTCATCTGGATTATATGCAAGTTCTGCGGATTTTATTTTAAAAAGATAGTCTTTTTCTATTAATTTCTCTTGAACATAATCTTTTGCATTTATAAAAAAATCCTGCATTAATTTGTAAATATCTGACGCAGGACTTACCTGCCTAAAGATAGATTTTGGGACTTTCATTAGTTCAACCATTAAAAGATATTCTTCGATAATTTTATAAGATTAGTTGTGGTAAGAAATATATGAAAAAGAGGCTAATCGTTCTTAGTCTAGGCGGAAGCCTAATCATTCCGGAAAACATAGAAACAAGATTTCTCCAAGAATTTAAAAAAACAATTATTAAAAACACAAATAATTACAAATTTATAATTGTCTGCGGAGGGGGAAGCATAGCAAGAAAATATATTTCTGCATTAAGAGAAGTTGGAATAAGTGAAAAACTTCAAAGTTTGTCTGGAATTTCTGCTACAAGAATGAATGCCAGATTTATGAACTATTTTTTTAACCTAAATCCAGAATATGGAATTCCTCATACAATGAGGTTATTAAGAAAATATATTAAAAAGCAAGATGTTGTTTTCTGCGGAGCATTAGAATATAAGCCAAATCAAACTTCTGATTCAACTGCTACAGAAATAGCAAAAAAATTCAAAACAATTTTTATAAATCTAACAGATGTCCAAGGATTGCATGATAAAAATCCAAAACAATACAAAGACGCAAAGTTAATTCCAAAAATTTCTTGGAAAGATTTCAACAAAATGGCAAATAAAATTAAATTCAAACCTGGACAGCATTTTGTCCTTGACCAAACTGCTGCAAAAATGATAATGAAAAATAGGATAACAACTTATATTCTCGGGAGAGATATGAATCAGTTGGAAAATGTTTTAAGAAACAAAAAGTTTAAAGGAACAATAATCGGGGAATAAAACCCTTTAGTGTTTATATCCAAAAACCTTGTCATAGTTTCTATGATTAAATATGTTCACAACAAAATTAATAATATTAATTTGATTTCCAGTAATAGTATAAATTAATCTCCATCTATCTGCAAGCTCAATTCTCCATAAATTATCAACATCATACTTTAAAAGATATTTTTCTGGAATTTGACTTTTTGGAATCTGGTTACCTGCAAATGGATTTTGTTTTAATATTTCTTTTACTCTGTTTATGCTTCTTAATAAAGTCTGATGAAAAGAACTTTCAACTCCCTTAATTTTTTCTTCTCCAACAGTTTTATTAAGTTCTTGATAAACTTTGTCAGCTTCATTACTAAGCTTAACAATAATCTCTTTCCCATTAAACATCTTAAACTTCCCTAGCGTTTTCAATAGCTTTTTTTAATTTAGAACTTGGATTATATATCCATAATATCCCTTTATGGCTATCCAAAATCATACCTTTATCTTCGAGATATAACAAAATTAAATTCAAAGTTTGATGCATAATTTTAACAGGCAATCTTCTCTTTAACTCCTCTCTATCAATCATTGCGTCTGCGTTTTTCAAAATCTTTTCAACCATTAATATAGTTTTTAAACTGGGATAGTGGATTATGCTTCTATCTTTATATATTTCCATATTAACCTTTATATAAATTTATATATAAATCTTTCTATTCTCTTTTTAAA
Source organism: Nanobdellota archaeon (assembly GCA_038045905.1). GTDB lineage: Archaea > Nanobdellota > Nanobdellia > Pacearchaeales > GW2011-AR1 > RBG-13-33-26. The sequence goes on along the minus strand of JBBSXF010000050.1, from coordinate 8,690 downwards.
AAATTAATTGACTAATTTTATAAACTTCCGCCCCTTAAATACATAAAATGGAACAAATATTAATTCAAGAAACTAATTTTGAAAAAGCGAGAAAATTAATAAAAGAAAATTCTGGGAAAAAAATAATTTTCTCTTCAAATGATGATGAACTGAACAGGAAAATACTTGAAAAAGAGAACATAGATATTCTTCTTTTAAATCAATCAGGAAAAAGAGATTTTCACAGGCAAAGAGATTCTGGATTTAACCACGTACTAGCAAAATTGGCAAAAAAGAAAGACATCACGATAGGAATTAATCTTGATGAGCTAATAAATTCAACTGAAAAAGAAAAATCAGCAATTTTAGCAAGAATAAAACAAAATGTCGCTATATGCAATAAAAACAAATTAAAAATGAAATTCATTTCTAAAAATAACAAAAGAGACATTTTAGATTTGAAGTCTCTGGGATTAGTTCTAGGTATGCCTACGAATATGATAAAAGAATTGTAAAATATTTGAATATAAATCCTTAAAAAACTAATAATTATCAAAAGATGATGAATTATTCATTGCTTGATAAAGCTTGCAGAAAATTTGATGAGCTTAAAATGAGGGATGGAACAAAAGAAAAAGCTATGCCCTTTTTAGAGCAACTTGCAAATTATCATTATCCCACATTAGAACATTCGGATAGAGTTGCAGATTACAGCGTGCAAATTGCATTAGTTACAAGTACCGCGAGTCCACGAGATATTTGGCTCCCAGCAATATTACATGATATTGGAAAATTGAAAATTCCTTTAGAATTATTAGATAAAACAGTGGGTTGGAATGAAAAAGATAGAGAAAAAATGGAAAAACACATCGAATATGGATGTCGTAGTCTTATTGGACTCTTTAATTTTTCTGCCCTTACGATTTTTTACTCTCATTACTTTAAAAGAGAGGGCGGTTATCCAACAGATAAAGACTTCGAAATTATATTTGGAGATACCTATAACAAATGGCATGAACAAAACAAATTTAAAACAATTCTCTGTGGCAGGTGGATTAACCTTGCAGACGAATATGATGCAACAAAAACAAGAAAAAATGATAAACGTTCTCCAGGAATTATACGATTGCCAACTTCAAGTGAAGCAAAACAAAGTTTAATTGAAAATAATCAAGACCAAATAATTTTGATAGATAAAATGTACGAAATTGGTTTCTTTAACTAACTCAAACTAAACATTTTTTAATGCCTTTTCTTTAGAAATGTGATGGATAATATTAACAAAATAATAGAATCATTAAGTCCTAATGAAACAAAAATCCTTCCATACTTAAAAGAAAAAGACATAGAAGAAATAGCAAAAAAATCTGAACTTGACAAAACTTCTGTTTTAAGAGCGTTAGATTATTTAGAAAATAAGAGAATATTAACATTATCTCATGTTAAAAAAAAGATAGTTGAAGTTGGAATAAATGGAGCATTATACAAAAAGAAGGGACTTCCTGAAAGAAGACTTCTAAACTTAATAACAGAAAAAAGAATTTTAAAAATGGATGATGCTCAAAAGCAGAGTGGGTTGTCAGATGATGAATTTAAAGCGTCTATTGGTGCCTTGAGAAAAAAAGCTTTGATTGATATAAAAAATGAAAAAATAATTCTAACAGGGAGTGGAAACGAAATATCCAAAAAAACATTAGAAGAATTATTTATCGAAGTTCTTCCAGTTAATTATAATTCATTAACCCCCGAGCAATTATATGCGTTAAAATCCTTCGAGCGAAGAAAAAATATAATTCAAATAAAAGAAGAAGAGACAATTGGAATTATATTAACAAAGCTTGGAGAAGAAATTATTAAATCGGGGAAAAAAGTTGGAGAGTTAATTGAAGCGATTACACCAAAGATACTTGAAAAAGAATCTGCTTGGAAAGGAAAGAAGTTCAGAAGATATGATGTTACTTCTCCTCTCCCATCAATAAATGGTGGAAAAAGACATTTTGTTAATCAAGCGGCAGATTATGCTAAAAAAGTTTGGACAGATATGGGATTTAAAGAAATGTCAGGAGATATAGTGCAAAGCTCATTCTGGGTCTTCGACGCTCTTTTCACTGCACAAGACCATCCTGTAAGAGAAATGCAGGATACTTTCTTCACAAATAGGAAAGGAAACCTCCCAGATAAAAAAATAGTAAAAGCAGTAAAAGAAAGCCACGAAAAAGGAGTGGATGGAAGCAAAGGATGGCAATATAATTGGGATGAAGAAGAGGCAAAACGGCTTGTTCTAAGAACACATACAACTTGTCTGTCTTCAAATACATTAGCTAATCTTGACAAAAAGGACATTCCTGCAAAATTTTTCGCTATAGGAAAATGTTTCAGAAACGAAACAGTAGATTGGAGCCATGGATTTGAATTCAATCAAACAGAAGGGATTGTTGTCGGCGAGAATTTAAATTTCAGAAACCTGCTTGGCTACTTAAAAGAATTTTTCAAGAAAATGGGATTTGAAAAAGTGAGATTCATGCCTAGTTATTATCCATATACAGAACCAAGTGTGCAAATAGATGTATGGCATCCAGAAAAGAAAAAATGGTTTGAATTGGGAGGAGCGGGAATTTTTCGCCCTGAAGTAACTATTCCTTTGCTTGGAGAAAAAATGACTGTCTTAGCTTGGGGTCCTGGATTTGACAGAATGATTATGGATTATTACAATATAAAAGATTTAAGAGAGATGTACAAAAATGATTTATCTCAATTAAGAAAAATGAAATTTTGGATGAAATAAAATGGAAATAAAAGAAGCACAAAAAATAGTTGATGAAACAGTAAAGCAATATGGCGGATACTGGGAGCCGTTATCTATGTTAGCAAGACTTACAGAAGAAGTTGGAGAGTTGGCAAGAGCAATGAATATTAAATTTGGGGGAAAGAAAAGCAAATTTGAAGGAGACGGCAAAAATATTAAGGATGAAATAGCAGATGTTCTTTATACATTAATTGCACTGGCAAATAAATTAGAAGTAAAATTAGATGAGGAATTTGACAGAAAAGTAAAAGAAAGCCACGAAAAATATAAAGAGGTTTATTCAAAATGAACATAGAACAATTGCAAAATAAAATAAAAGAATTTGATAGGGCAAGAGGCTGGGAAGATAATTGGAATATCAAAGATTTATTGCTGAATATAACAGAAGAAGGCGGAGAGATGTGGAATTTAATTAAATGGATTAATGATGAAAAGCAGAAAGAAGTAGTTAATCAGCACAAAGCAGAAGTTTCAGATTATATCGGTGATACATTATTCTTATTACTTAAAATAGCAAATCAAACAGGGGTTGATGCTGAAAAAGCACTGCAAGATACATTGAACGAATATGAAAAAAGAATGCCTCCTGAAATAATTAAAAAAGTCGGACATGCAAATAAATTAGCTGGAGGTTGGGATAATAAATAAAAATGAAAAACAAAATAATGATAAGGAAAGCAAAACCTGGAGACGAAATAGGAATTGCTGAAATGAGAAAAATAGGATTAAAAAAAGGAAATTGGGGTTATACTGGAAGTAATAAGGTTCCAAACAAAAAAAAATTGAATGAATGGAGAAAGGGATTTAATAAAAATTCAGAGAGTTTCTCATTTGTTGCAATTGATAAGTCAAATAATAAAATAGTAGGTTCAACAACTTCTTCATTTAAAAAAAGTGGAAGATTAAGACACAGAATTAATATGGGCTGGGGGATTCACCCAGATTACCAGAAAATGGGAATTGGTACGAAACTGCTTCAAGAATCATTGAAATATGCGAAGAAAATAGGTTTTAAAAAAGCAGAGGCAGAAATGGCTATTGAAAATAAAGGCTCTTGGAAATTAGCATTAAAAAATGGTTTTAAAATAGAAGGTAGAAAAGAAAAAGCACTTTTGACAGACGATAATAGATATATTGATACTTATATTGTTGGGAGGATTCTATAATGGAATCTTGTATTTTTTGCAAAATCGCAGAAGGAAAAATTCCTGTTCCTAAATTTTGGGAAGATAACAAATATCTTGCATTTTTTGATAAACATCCATTAAGAAAAGGGCATATTTTAGTGCTTCCAAAAAAACACACAGATTACATCTTTGATATAAATGATAAAGAATATCAAGAATTAATGTTAAAAGCAAAAGGAATTGCAAAAAAATTAAAATTAAAATTTAAAACAAAAAGAATAGTAATGCTTGTAGAGGGATTTGCAGTTCCACATTCCCATATACATTTAATCCCATCAAATAAACCTCTTAACATAAAAGGAAGATAAAATAACAAAATGAAAGCACTATCATTAAAACAGCCGTTTGCAGAATTAGTAGTAGAAGGCAAGAAAAAAATAGAATTAAGAAACTGGAATACCCACTTTAGAGGAGAATTTTTTATTCATGCCTCAAAAAATCCAGATAAAGAATCTATGAAAAGGTTTGGCTTTACAAATTTGCCTCTTGGATTTCTTATAGGTAAAGCAGAATTAACTGAGGTTAAAGTTTATAAAAATGAAGAAGAACACGCCAGAGATAAAGATATTCATTTAGCATCAAGTTCTTGGGGGGATTATGGATTTATATTAGAAAACCCGACGAAGATAGTTCCAATTCCATTTAAAGGGCAATTAAATTTTTTCGAGATAAACATAGAATAAAATGAGCAATGTAACATTCCCTAGAAAACAATTTGAAAAAGACATAGGAAAATTAGATGAAAAAATGCAAAATAAAATTGCGATGTTCGGAACTGGATTAGAAAAGTTTGATAATTCTGAAATTGAAATTGAAGTTTATCCCAATCGCCCAGATTTGCTTTCTTATCACGGCTTCAAAAGAAGTTTCCTTGCATTTTTAGGGAAAAAAACAGGATTAAAAGAATACAAACTTCACAAGCCAGAAAAAGATTTCGCAGTGAATATTGACTCTTCTGTTAAAGATGTTCGTCCTTATACTGTTTGTGCAATTGTGAAAGGATTAAAATTTGATGATGAAAAAATAAAAGAAATAATAGATATTCAAGAAAAACTGCATTTAACAATAGGAAGAAAAAGAAAAAAACTGGCTATAGGAATTTATCCTTTAGAAAAAATAAAGCTCCCAATAACATTTAAAGCACTTGAACCAGACAAGATAAAATTCATCCCCCTTGAATCCGACAGGGAAATGTCTGGACTTCAAATACTGCAAAAACATCCTAAAGGAAAAGAGTATGCTTCTCTTCTTGCTGGAAAATCAAAATTTCCCATTTTTATAGATGCAAATAATAACATTTTAAGTATGCCCCCAATAATTAATTCTCAAATAACTGGAAAAATAACAAATGAAACAAGAGAAATTTTTGTAGAATGCTCTGGATTTGATTTAAACTCCTTGAACAAATGTCTTAACATTATTGCTTCAACCTTAGCAGAAATGGGAGGAGAAGTTTATCAAATGGAATTGTATGAAAAAAATTCCAAAAAGATTTCTCCAGACTTTTCTCCAGAAAAAGTAAAAATAAATCTTGAACATGCAAATTCTCTCTTGGGAGTGAACTTAACTGAAAAAGAAATAAAAAGATATTTAGAAGAGATGGGACACAATTACAATAAGGGAGTTGTAGAAGTCCCGCCTTGGAGAACAGACATTTTGCATGAAGTTGATTTAATTGAAGATATTGCCATTGCTTATGGCTATGAAAATTTTGTTCCAGAAATACCGAGCATAACGACAACTGGAAAAGAAGAACAGAAAGAAATAATTAAAAGAAAAATAGCAGAGACATTATGCGGATTAAGTTTCTTAGAAACATCTAGTTATCATTTAACAAGCAAAGAAGACCAATTCAAAAAAATGATAATGCCAGAAGAAGAATTTATTGAGGTTAAAGAATCAAAAACAGATTATACTATCTTAAGAAAAGACTTAACTCATTATTTATTAAAAATTCTTTCAGAAAATGTAGATGCAGAGTATCCTCAAAGAATATTTGAAATAGGAAAAGTTTTTACTCCAACAGAAACAGAAAATTTAGCGTTAGCAATTACTCCAGCAAATTTCACAGAGGCTAGACAGAGATTAGAATATCTTTCAAGGATGATAAATATAAAATTAGAAATTTCAGAATCAGAAAAAATTCCTAATTATTTTATTGAAGGGAGAACAATTGCAATAAAATTGGAAAACAAAATAATAGGTTATCTTGGAGAAATCCATCCAAAAATATTAAAGAATTGGAAAATAAAAATGCCTGTCTCCTTATTTGAAATTAATCTAGAAGAAATTTTCAAGAAGTTAGAATAATTATTCTACCTTCCAAACAACTAAAGTTCCTTCACTTGAAACTCTTTTCTGACAAAACTCTTTTAATTGAGAAGGGCTATTTTTTCTAAGTAAAAAAACAAAATCTGGAATTAAATTATCTCCATTAAAGATAATGTCTGCAACTCCATCTGTGTATAATAAGACATAATCTCTATCGTTCAACTTTTCTTTTCCATTTTTAACATAAGCCAAAGCAGATTGTTCTCCGGTTAAAACACCATATGCAAACTCTTCACGAGGATTATTTCTATATTGACTTCTTATAATAACTCTCCCTTCAGAACTCTCAAATCCCCCATGTTGTTTTAAAATCTCTTCTAAATAAGGATTTTTTTCTTTAGAATGCGGACCTTCATCGAGAGTTTTAAATTTTAATCTTCCATCCTCATCAAGTATTGATATTCCTGCATCACAAAGAAATTGCCAGTTTAAGAATCCATTTTCTTCAAAAATTCCCGTAGCAGTACAACCGGCTAAATCTCGTGCAAGATAATCCGTAGGAACTAAACCCTTTTCTTGATTATAGTCCCAAATTGCATTATTTGCTTTTTCAAAAGATTTTGTTTTCAGATAAATATCAGTAAAAATATCTGCAGAAGCATAAGAAGGATATTTTCCCATCAAAGTTTTAATTAATCCGTTAACATCAGATATTACAACACTTCCATCAATAAAATCTCTTGTAACTTGGTCAGCAACACAAGCAATTTTTCTTTGCCTATCAAAAGCATAAAAATCTTCTACAGGAAAACCAGCTAATTGTGCCTTCCAATTTTGAATAGTAAACCCGTATATACTATTATTTTCTTTATTACATCCAGAAAGTGAAATTATTCCCGCCATAATCATTCCTAAAATCCTAAAGGATTTTTTCATTATTTTTAGATTAAATGGCTCTTTTTAATAGTTTCTATCCAAAATAACCATTTCCATTCCCTTCTAACTTATTATCCCAATTCTTTTTTATAACTCCAACAATTTCAAGAAGCTCTTTCTTAACTTCCTGCCATAACTCATAATATTTCTTTATTGCTTCTGCTTCCTTTTTTTCAGAATATTCCAAGTCAAGTTCAATAACATCAACTTCTATTTTTGCTATTTTTTTGTATAATTCAATTAATTTTTCTCTTTCTCTCACTCCGAGAGATTTGGTAATAGCAAATACAAACATTGGAGCATTTGTAGGAGTTAAGATTGATTCTAAAAATCTAAGATAACTAAAAAATTTATCTGTAATATATTTTCTTGTTTCTCTAATAATAAAGTCGGTTTCAGATCCTGCTATCTTTTCTATCTGAAAATCTTCATTCACTTTTTCAAATAAAGGGAGATTATATGTAACCTTAAGCTTTTCATAAATTTCTTTTAATTTTTTCAAATCAAATTCTTCAGGCATAAAAATAGGTTAAGATAATAGTTTATAAATATGACTAAGATATTTTTTATTGTAGAAATGCCTGTGTAGCTCAGTTGGTTAGAGTACCACATTGGTAATGGAAACCTCCAGCGAGTTTTTCACAATTCCAGCAACCCAACAAGAAGTTGAGAATGGATGTACCAAAAATGTGGGGGTCCTGAGTTCAATCCTCAGCACAGGCTTAAAATAATCGAAATACAAACTTACAGACAATTAATCAGAATAAATTACGATAATAGATTTTTTACTTCTTCATAGTTTTTCTAATAAGTAGAACTAAAAGTGCTATTAAAAATGCAACAGCGACAAATCCGAAAATCATTGCCATCACAGAAAACAAATTCATTAAAATTATATTTTTTACAAATCTGTATAAAACTAAAGAAACAAGGCATAATGCAACAAAGAAGAGCAAATTATTAACTACAAGTTTAATTTTGTTTTTTGGATTAAGAGATTTAAATTTAACTTTCTTGTGAGAACTTCTTTTTACTGCCCTATGTACCTTATGCTTAATCCCTTTTTTCTTCGCCATCTTAATTATATATATTGCAATCTATAGTTTATAAATATTATGTCGTCCGATTGCCTTGCCAGTTCATCTTAACTATTTGTCCAGTGATTACTTTCGCATTGCTAACTGCATTTCCAAACCAAGAAAAATAAATTTTAACTGCTTTTTCCAAACTAGGCATATCATTTATGGAAACATTCTTTCCTTTAAACGCCAAGCTAAAACTAAAAACGCCAAACAAAATTACCGCGATTAAAAAAACAGCAAAAAGTTCATGTTTTAATTTTTTTATCCTAACTAAGATTAAAATAGCAACAATAGCAACACAAATTAATATTGCAGTAAAGCCAATCATCATGTTAAGTAAAATGAAGGGGGATATAAAAAGATTTCTAATACGAGGGCTATGTGTAAAAATTAATTATTTTCTTTATAAAAAGAAAACACTTTAATTAT
>JBBSXF010000049.1:0-5344 GCA_038045905.1 Nanobdellota archaeon | reverse complement strand
AAAAAGAATCTGAGAAAAAGACAGCAAAGAAAGAAGTTGTAGAGGAAACGAACAAATAAATCTAAATAGCATTACCAGTAAGTTTAATTGATAAATAAGGATTTTCTGGATCATTAGTTTGAAATCGCATATTCGCAGAATATTTTCCTGAAGGAGAATTTGTCAGGGGATAAAAAGTAAATGGGATTGTTTTTGATTGCCCCGCAGGAATTTCAATAGATGTAGAAAAATCTTTCTCTGTTCCTATTCCATTGAGTTCATAATAAAATACATCCCAATATCCTAAATTATTTAGAGGTTGTCCATTAATTGAAAATGGCATACTTCTAAAATTTATTTTAAGAGTCTGCGTACCTTCATTTTTAAAAGAAATTATTTTTGAAGAAGATTTAGTGCCTATATTAATATTTCCGAATTCAAGAGAGTTAGTACTTATTACTAAAGAAGGAATATTTGTTGTTGGTTTTTCTCTAAAAGTTAATGTTGGGTCTCCAAGTAATTGAGTAGGAAAAAATGAACCGTCATTTTTCGACATTTCTCCAAATGTAATTCCCATTCCCAAAGGAGTATATTGTTTAAGAAAATCTATCTTATCTCCGTTTACTAACATGGCTACTACACTATTTGCCATAACTACCAAACTATTACCACTAAATAAATACCAACCAGCTAAATAATTATCTTGAGTAAAATCTCCATTTGAACACGATGCTAAAACACTAAACAAAGCATCTGGTTTTGAAGTTTTAATTTCTGTTCCTCGAACCCAAGTTGAACCTCCCAACCATTGATCTTCAATACTACCATGAATATTGACGAAAACAAAGTCATGATTTTGAGAGAGTTTATTTAGATAGTTTGTTTTTTGAACTTCTATGTCTGAGTTATAAACTGATTCAACATCTCCCGCCGATTCATAAACTCCCATGAAACTGGCTATCTGATTTATGAAATTATTATAATCTGTTTGACTTATTTTATCCTGATTAATTAATATAGAACCAAAATATAGCATTTTCTTATTGTATATTAATTTGCCAGTCCTGTAATCATGATTTCGATTAAGATAATCTTTCAATAACTGTATTCCTTCTGTGCCTGAAACAGGGGGCTTTATTCTTCCTGTCCAAATTTCTCTCATTGTAATGTCGGTTTCCATAAGATCTCTTTCAAATTTACCATCATTTCCCGGATCTAAATATCTATCACTCAAATCTTGAAAATACCAATCAGAAAGTATTACATTAGAACTTGGATATTCAAAATCAGCTGTAGGTATGTCACCAACTAAAATTGCACCAATGAGATCGGCATTATTATACTTATCAATTAATATATTTTTTATATCTCTTACATTGATCCAATTATCAGAAAATAAAAAAACTTTAGAGTTTAAATCAGATGAGATATCATTCATTAATCTATTTATTTCTGGCTCTAAATTTGAATATGTTTGAGTGTCAATTATTATCGCAACAGATGTTGTTCCTAGTCCAACTGATTTATTAAGAGGGGCTAAATTACATATTCCGCAACTAATTTCTATTCCACAATTATTTGTTTTATTTCCACATGTCAAAGAACCGCATGTAATTAGATTACTATCTGAAATACAATCAGAAGAAACACAATTTCCATTAATGCAATTACTCGTACTATTACAAGTTCCACAAGTTATAATTCCGCATGTACCATTATTAGCTATACCGCATTGTTGTGAATTACAAGGATTATTCATTGGGAGACAGTTATTATTTTCAGGATTAGTTTTATTCTCAAAAACAAAACTATACCTATCTGTTATCTTTCCAATAACTTCTTCTTTGTTTGATGATTCAAAAATAGGAATCACAAAGATATTTTTAATTTCAGATAATTTAATATTAGTCGGAGTGATTAAGAAATTTTCTTTTTCAAATTCTTGTAGATTAGAATTTTTTATTATTGTTTCTATAGGGTTATCCCCATCAGAAAGAATAAATTTAATCTTTGTAAGTTTCCCTTCACCAAGATTCCTCGTTACATCTATACTAAGACCCTCCTTTTCTTGATAAACATTTTCTAAACTTAGATTAATAGTTTCTTTATCAATAATATTCTGCTCAAAAATTTCAAGTTTTTCCAGGACAATATAAACAATTCCCACCACAGCTAAAAGGAGAACAAACACAATTATCATCGCAGGAAGATTTACCTCTCCTCTTTTCATCTTACAAATATGAACCTATTACTTAAAAAGATAACTAAATTACTCTTCCCTTTTAACTATCAATAACTTTATAAAATAAATTCTTCTTCAAGATTTAATAAATACAAAAATGGTGAATACAATTAACATGCAGGACTTAAGGCATTTGAATTTGTTTAGTCAAATAACAAAAATAAATACAAGATTCTGCTTTGAATATAACAGGGGAATAATCTTCTGCGTTCCAAGAGAATTAGTAAACAGGGCTACTGGTGAAAACGGAACGAACATAAAAAGAGTTAGTGAAATTATTGGAAAAAGAGCAAAAGTTATCCCAAGTCCAAGAGGGATATATGACGTAAAGTCATTTATAGAAAACATTGTTTATCCCGTAACATTCAAGGGATTAGAAATAAAGGGCAATGAAATGATTTTAACAGCAGGAATTCAAAGCAAGGCGGCATTAATCGGCAGAGACAAAAAAAGACTTCTTGAACTACAAAAGATAATCAAAGATTATTTTGGAAAAGAATTAAAGATAATCTGAAGACGCTTATTTTCTTATCTGTGAGTTAATAACAACATTTTGCTGTTTGCTCCACACTTTATCTGGATGAGTTTTTACAAAATTAGCCCAAAAATCAATGAATTTCAATCTCTCTTCAGCATTTTTTCTCTTAAATTCTTTTAATTCTTCAAGATTTATTTTTATTTCTTCTACTTTCATTTGGCTTTTCCCCCCAGACGAATGATTGAAAACCTTCGGTTTGATTTCATAACCATTTTAATCTCTCGTTTATATTTAACTTCTCTAACATTTTAAGTAATTCTCCCTTATTAATTTTATCTAAAAACAATTTGTAAAGATGTCTTGCATCTTCAATGTCTTTATCAGAATTTATCTCTTCTTCATTTCCGTCTGCTGCCAAAAACAACTTGAAAGCTATTTGCATTTCTAAAGGGGAAATAAACAATGAGTCTCCATTTAACTGCACTTTAATTTTATTATCAAAAGAATATATATCCAAATCATTTTTTATCATCTTAAATTCCATATTCGGAACAGCAACTCCTTCTTTACAAAATCTTATAGCATGTTCTTGCAACATTTCAAACGCTTCTTCAGAATCTAAAACATTTACACATTCAAAACCAGAATCAAACGCCTTTTTCCAGAAGATTTCAAACGCTTCTTTTGTCATTTCAGGAACTAGCAAATCAACATCTTCAGTAGCCCTGCTTCTTCCCAAAAGAATGGAAACATATCCTGAAACAATTACATAATCTTTTAATAAACTGCAAAATTCAATAACAAATGTATCCAAATTGTTCAACTCTTTGTCAAGTTTTATTTCTCTTTTTTCAGCATCGTATTCCATATTAAATTAATTCCTTTCAACTATAAAAACTTTCTTTAACTTCCCTCATCGGAAAGTTTTATAAATCAATTTTATCAACAATAAGTATGGGATTAAATAGTGCAAAAAAATTAATGAAGAATAGGAAAAAGTCTAGATGGAAGGACAAAAATTATATTGCTAAAACTCTTAACTTATACGCAAAGGCAGACCCATTGGAAGGGGCAAATCAAGCAAAGGGAATTGTTTTGCAAAAAGTTCAAAAAGAGGCAAAACAACCAAATTCTGCAATGAGAAAATGTTGCAAGGTTCAGCTTACTAAAAATGGAAAATCTGTAACTGCTTTTATACCTGGAAATTTAGCACAAAGATTTTTGGATGAACACGACGAAGTTATTATTCAAAGAATTGGCGGAAAGCAAGGACGTTCTAAAGGAGATATTCCTGGAGTTAGATTCCAAGTTATTCAAGTAAATGATCAGCCATTGGAAAGATTAGTTCATGGCAAGATAGAAAAAGGTAGAAGATAAAATGGATTATGATGGATTAATAAAAACAATTGGTTTGTGCGTCGTTGGAGCAGAAATAATTGGGGTAGGTACAGCAATAACAATAGCACTTAATAAATATAAAAAAGAAAAAAAGAAAAGTGAAAAAGAACCTCAAGAATCAATAGACGTTTTAGAAAGAAATGCAATAGTACTAAATGTAGAAAATGTAGATTATGAAATAGTTAAAGATTCTAAAGGAAATGCAGTATCAATAAATGTAAAAACTACTTATTCATTAACAAATCCATCATTTAGGGAACCTGTTTTAAAAAGAACAATAAATGATTCCGATTTTGGAAAAAGTAAATTAGAACATGTGATATCAAATTTAAAATGACAGAAAAAAATAAATACGATTTTAAAATATTCGACTTGTATGATATTTCTGAAATTCAAATAAATGATTTGGGATTAAAGCCAATCATAAATTTGCAGTCAAGATTAATTCTTAAAAGCAACGGAAGAAATGTTCAAAAATTTGGAGCAGTAAAAATAAATGTTGTTGAAAGATTAATGAACAGGATTGGCATCTCTGGACACAGGGGAAAAAAACACAAAATAATTTTAGGAACTTCAACAGGAAAATATTCAAAAAACATGGCTCTTGTTTTAGAAGCATTCAAATTAATAGAAAAAAGAACTCAAAAAAATCCAGTTGAAGTTTTAGTTAGAGCAATTGAAAACGCTTCTCCACGAGATGAAATTACAGTAATAGAGTATGGTGGGGCAAGGTATCCTCAAGCAGTTGATGTTTCTCCAATAAGAAGGGTTAATCTTGCTTTGAGATGGATGACTCAAGGTGCATCAGATAAGGCATTCAATAAAAAGAAAACTCTTGCAGAGGCATTAGCAGAAGAAATAATGCTTGCTGGAGAGGGGAATAGTGAAAGCTTTGCCATGAGGAAAAAGAATGAAAGTGAAAAACAAGCAGACTCAGCAAGATAATTCTAAATAGAATACTTTTTAAAGACATAAGTTAGGAAAATATTATGATAATAGATTATAACCCTTCATTACCTCCAGAAGAAAGTGCTAAACAACTTTATAAACAATTAGAAGTGGTTTGGAATCCTGACGTGAAAAATTGTCTTCTTACAATATTAGTAAGAGACGTTATTTCTAGAATCCCTGGTGATAGAAAACATAGTTTAGAAATTTCTAACTTTGAAGAAGATTAATCATCCATCACAATAATTCTTGGTGATTAGTACAAATCCGCACTAAACCGCCCTCCTTACACAAATATC
>JBBSXF010000048.1:0-5357 GCA_038045905.1 Nanobdellota archaeon | reverse complement strand
TTTATGTGTAAGGAGGTTAGTTTAGTCCGGATTTCGGCTAATCACCAAATTTTAATATGAAAATCAGTCTTGAATACAATCTTGGTGGGAAAATGAGCGTAAAGAAACCGGAGGTGTCGTTCGAATGAAAATAAAGCAAATAATCTTAGATAACATAAGAAGCTATGAACATCAAGAAATAAACTTTGCAGAGGGTTCAACTCTTTTATCTGGAGATATTGGCTCTGGAAAAACTTCTGTTCTTTTAGCTATTGAATTTGCATTATTTGGATTACAGCCAGGGCAACGAGGTTCTGCATTATTAAGAAATGGAAAAAAAGAAGGGGGGGTGAAAATAGTTTTTGAGGTGGCTGGACAAGAATATATTATAGAAAGAAGTTTGAAAAAAGGCAAGACAATCTCCCAAGAAGCATGTTCCATTATTATTGAAGGTGAGAGAAGAGAGCTTTCTGTTACAGAATTGAAAAGCAAGGTTTTGGATATTTTGAAATATCCTCCAGAATTTGCCAAAAAACAAAACATACTCTATACCTTCACAGTTTATACTCCTCAAGAAGAAATGAAACAGATTATCCTCGAAGATGCAGAAACAAGGATAAACACCTTGAGGCATGTTTTTGGAATTGATAAATATAAAAAAATATTAGAAAACGTGACCATATTAACAACGAAATTGAGAGAAGAAAAAAGAATGAAGGAAGGAATGACAATGAATTTGGAGCAAAACAAACTAAGTTTAATCACCAAAGAAAATGAACTCGAAGAAAAACAGCAGAATGTTTTTTCAATAGAAAAAGAATTATTCTTAAAAACCGAATTAAGAAAGAAAGTTCAAGAAGAAAAAGAAGAAATCTCAAAAAAAATAGAAGAGAGGAATAAATTCATGCAGGAAATTGAAAAAACTAAAATTATGATTATGAATAAGAATGAAACTATTTTCACAAGCAACAAAACTATAGAACAATTAATCAGACAAATATCCGAACTCCAGCAGTTGAAAGTTGAAGAATCAGAAATAAGGCAGTTAGAAGAAAAAATATCAACACTTAAAATAGAAAAGGACAAATTGAGCTTATTTAATCTGGAAATCAATTCTAAAATAAATTCTTTTTTACTGAAATCTGAAGAAAATAGGAAAATTGAAAAGAAAATTTCAAATCTTGATATATGCCCAACCTGCTTGCAAAATGTTGACTCTGTTTACAAAGCAAATGTATTAAACAAAATTCATACAGATGATGTTGAAGGAAACAAGCAGGTTGAATTATTAGAAGTACAAAAAAAAGAAACAGCAGATAATTTAAGAAAAATGGAATCAGAAATTTATTCTTCTGAAAGGCAATTGACAGATTTGAAAATTTTAAGAATGAAATTGCAGGCAGTTAATGAAAAGCAGTTGCAAATTGAGAACATACAAAAATCTAACGCTCTTCTTGAAAAAGATATAGAAATGCTGAAACAACATCTTGATTTATTGACGAATTCAATACTTAACTTGACTAAATTTGTGAATTTGTTAGAGATAAAGCAAAAAGAGCTTGATGATGCCTTGAAACAAGAACGCCTTACAGATATTAAAGTTGCAGAACTGAAAAAAGAAATAGAGGTTTTCTCAAGGCAAATAGAAGAATTGAAAAGAGAGATTGCAAGAACAGAGCAGATAAAATCACAATTAAATTATATTTCTGAACTAGAAAATTGGTTATCCAAGGAATTTATTTCTTTGGTTTCTTTTATAGAAAAAAATGTGATGATAAAACTTAAAACAGAATTCTCAAAACTTTTTGCAGAGTGGTTCTACATTTTAGTTTCAGATAGTTTTAATGTTAAATTATCCGATGACTTTACTCCCGTAATAGAACAGCAAGATTATGAAATAGATTACGCTCATCTTTCAGGAGGGGAAAGAACTGCAATTGCATTAGCATATAGACTTGGGCTTAATCAAGTAATAAACTCGCTTATGAGTAAAATAAAAACACGGGATTTAGTTATACTTGACGAACCAACAGATGGATTTAGCGAACAGCAATTGGATAAGATGCGAGATGTTCTTCTGCAATTAAATGTAAAGCAGTTGATTATTGTAAGTCACGAGCAAAAAATGGAAGGATTTGTTTCAAATATAATAAAATTCAAGAAAGAAAACGGAATTACAAGAGTAGAGGGATAATTTTAATTACGATAATCTTTTTAAATAAATTTTAGATATTCCTTTTGTGGAATACAAATCAAATAATATCTTTTTTCTCCAACTACTCAAAAATTTTTTGAGGCAAAAAATTTATAAACTCCTATTCCTCATGTATTTTAACGGAAATTATTCTGAAAAGATTAGATAGATAGACATTAAGGAGATTAAGAAAGAAAAATGGAAAATCAAATGAATGAAGAGTTAAAGAATTCAGTAAAAACTGGAACAACTATTTTGGGAATTGTTTGCAAAGATGGAATTATCATGGCAGGAGACAACAGAGTCTCTATTGGGCAAAGTTTGATTATTCAAAAAGATTATGAAAAGGTATACCCGCTAAATGATTATTTACTTTTTGCAGGATGTGGTTCAGCAACAGAAGCACAAAAAATAGCAAAACTTTTAACTGCTGAATTGAAATTAAAAGAACTTCGCTCAAAATCTCGCCCTTCTGTAAGAATATCTGCATCCTTACTTTCAAATATCCCGTCTTCACAAAGTGCATTTATCCTCGGAGGATTAGATGAAAATGGAGAAGCTTCATTGTATGAAATAACTGGAGGATTCCTAAATCAAATAAAAGATTACACCGCAAGTCTTGGTTCAGGCATGCCTTATGTTCTTGGGTTATTGGAAAGACAATATAAAAAAGACTTAAGCATCAAAGAAGGAATTGAATTGGCAAAAGAAGCATTAAAATCTTCTACCCAAAGAGATATGGCTTCAGGAAATGGAATTGATATTTATTCAATAACAAAAGAGGGAATTAAAAAAGAAGTTAGCCAAGAAATCATTTCAGAATACAAAAACAAATAATTTTGTTTTATTAACCTAAATAATTAATAATGGATATCTTAAAAAATATAACTGAGCAGTTGCACGGTAATGTAACAGATGCGACTTTTGAAGGTGCAAATATTGTAGTGTATACTGACAATGAAAAATTTTTCAAAGAAGGAGAATCTAAAATTAAGGAAATTGTAAATCAAGTAAAAAAGAGAATTGAATTAAGGGCAGATCAAAAAATTCTTATGGCTCAAGATAAAGTGGAAGCAGAAGTAAGAAAAATAGTTCCTGCAGAAGCAGAGATAACAAAAGTAATATTTGACATTCAAAGAAGCATTGTTGTTATTGAAGCAAAGCGTCCTGGAATGGTTATCGGAAAACAAGGAAGCATATTAGACGAAGTAAGGAATAAAACATTATGGACTCCTCAAGTTCAACGTTCTCCATCAATAAACAGCAAAATAACAGAAAATATAAGAGAAGTTCTTTATGACAATAATAATTACAGAAGAAAATTCCTTAATGACGTTGGTAAAAAAATTTACAATGAATGGAATCCAGAAAAAGTTGAAGAATGGATTAGGTTAACATTTTTAGGAGGAGGAAGACAAGTTGGAAGAAGCTGTATTTTATTGCAAACTCCAAATTCAAAAATACTTTTAGACTGCGGAATAGATGTTGCTTCTCAAGGTTCAGATAAATTTCCTTACTTAGATGTTCCAGAATTTAATTTAAATCAATTAGATGCGATAATTATTTCTCATGCCCATTTAGATCATGTAGGATTGCTTCCTTATTTATACAAAATGGGATACAGAGGTCCTGTTTACATGACTCCTCCTTCAAGAGATATTGCAGCTTTATTAGCTTTGGATTTTATTGGGGTAGCTTACAAACAAGCAGCAAAGCCATTATTCGATTCTACTGATATTAAAGAAATGGTAAAACACAGCATTTGCTTGAATTATAACGAAGTTACAGATATTACACCAGATGTAAGATTAACATTCTACAATTCAGGGCATGTATTGGGAGGAGCAATTTCTCATCTTAATATTGGAAATGGTTTGCATAATTTAGTTTATACTGGAGACTACAAATACGGGCATTCAAGATTGCTCGAGCCAGCAATTGCCTCTTTCCCCAGAGTAGAAACAGTAATTACAGAATCAACATACGGGGCAAAAGATGATTCCTTTGCTCCAAGAAAAGAAGTAGAAGACAAATTTATTGGAATAGTAGAAAAAACAATAGAAAGAGGAGGAAAAGTTTTAATTCCAGAATTAGGATTAGGAAGAGCTCAAGAAACAATGCTAATTTTAGAAGATGCAAAGAGTTCTGGAAAATTGAAAAAAGTTCCTATCTATATTGATGGTATGATTTGGGATATTAATGCAATTCACACAGCATATCCAGATTTCTTAAGCAATAAAGTAAGGGCAGATGTATTTCAAGATAATAATCCATTCACTTCAGAAGTATTCTCAAGAGTGGTCTCTTCTGCAGAAAGAAGAAATGTAATTGAAGGAGGCCCCTGCGTTGTTTTAGCCACTTCTGGTATGTTAGTTGGAGGAGCATCTGTAGAATATTTTAAGGAATTTGCAAGCAATAAAAATAATTGCATATGTTTTGTTTGTTATCAAGGAGTTGGCTCTTTAGGAAGAGTAGTCCAAGACGGAATAAAAGAAACAAGAATGCAAGTTGAAGGAAAAGAAGAAACAATAAAAATTGAACTAGAAGTTGAAACAATAACTGGATTCAGTGCACACGCAGGAAGAAATGAAATACTTTCATTTTTCAATAATTTAATTCCAAAATCAAAAAGAATTATCATCAATCACGGAGAAGTTTCAAAATCTTTAGACCTCGCTTCTGCGTTATACAAACTTCAAAGAGTAGAGACTAATGTGCCAAGAACTCTTGAGACACTTAGATTGAGATAAACCCATATTTCTATAAGTATTGTTCCTTTAAAGTAGTCACAACAGCAAACATTTATAAATCCCTAACTCTTAAAAAAATTATGGGAAATAAACTTAAAGATTTATCGCAAGAAACAAAAAAGTTAGAAGGTATGCTAGCCTCATTTCAATCCTCCTCTATAGATGATGATTATCTTAATTTTGCATTTAATAGATATGAAAGAACAATGGTAAGATTTAATATAAATCTTGGATAAAATTCAGAGAAGGCAGAAGAGATTTTAGATATTATTATTAAAGAATATGCCGAATTAGAATATTCTGATAAGGATGAAGATTTTAGAAATGAGGGGGTGGTAAAAAGACTAAAAGAAGAGTATAAAAAAGAGAAGTGTATTATAGCCTTGCGTACTAATTCACCCTTGATTTAAGCTTTTTTAGAACTGTTTCAGCAG
>JBBSXF010000047.1:0-5009 GCA_038045905.1 Nanobdellota archaeon | reverse complement strand
AGACAAGGACATATGTCCTGAACCAGCACAGTTTAAGATAGTGCAGTAATTATTATAAACAATATTCTTTTTTCTGAATTATGAGATTTTTATCTGGTGAAGAAGAAAAGAAAGCTTTGGAATATATAGTTAAATCTGCTAATATTGCTTTAAAATCAAGATGTGGACGTTCTCGTTGTGGTTCTGTAATCGTTAAACAAGATGAAATCATTGGAATAGGATTTAATTCTCCTCCGGGATATTTGGAAAGTCAGGAAAGATGTGAATATTCAAAAAAAGATTATAACCAAAAAGTAACAGATAAAACCTGTTGCATTCATGCTGAACAAAGAGCAATTATTGATGCCTTAAGAAAAAATCCAGACAAAATTTTTGATTCAAGGTTATATTTCATAAGGCTTGATGATAAAGGACTTCCTTCTCGTGCAGGAAAACCTTATTGCACAATTTGCAGTAAAATGGCTCTTGATGTTGGGATTGGAGAATTTGTTTTGTGGCATGAACAAGGAATTTGTGTTTATGATACTGAAGAATACAATAATTTGTCTTTTAATTTCAATGATAATTGATTTCTCACATCATAAACCTTATAAATGACCTAATTTCTAGTAAAACATGGTAAGTGGAAGATTTGGATTAATTCAAGGCACAGAGGAAACTCAATTAGCAACAGATATTGATTATAATAAATTTTTAGATGATATTTTAGGAGAAAAGGGATTAGCACATGGATATCATGTTTTTATGGAAAAAAGCATGTATAGTTCTCATGTAATATTCACAAAGGACAGCAAAAAGAGAAACCTTCTAAAAAGAATGTTTAATGAAGAATTCCGCGGACAATTGTTTTCTGTTCATGAAGTAGCAAAATTTATAGAAGAGCCATGGTTTAATTATCTGTTTGGATGTTCCCCAATTGATAACCAAGTAGCTAAAATAAAAACAATAGATCCAAAATATTTTGCGGAGACATCTGATATAAGAAGACAAATTGGTGAATATTCCAAATCAATAAATCCAAAGAGATGCTCTTTTCCATCGCTAGTTCCCAAAAACAGAATTCTTAGTATTAAGTGATTAATTAAGATTTAGTTACATCGCAAAATTTATAAATAATTTATTCCTCTTTTAATCATAATGGTTGATAGTTAAGGGGATAGCCCTGTCTTAGCTGTCAGGGCTGTGAATCCTCTCCTGTCTTTTAAATTAATAAAAATGAAAGTGATGATATTCATTGATAATTCTAATTTTTTTAGAAGCATCCGCTGTCTTTATGAAGATAAATCACAAGACAGAGTTATAGATTATAACAAAATAAGCAAATTTGTATTAAATTTTTTATCAAAAAATCCCCAATATTCTAAAGAGAATTTATTCCATGTTAGAACTTATTATTATGATGGTGAATACACCGATGCTTTATTGAATAAGCTAAAATTGCATTTGACTTCAATTAAAGAATTACCAGAGAACCAAGAAGAGATACATAATCTTAAAGAATTGATGGAAAAAATTAATCAAAAGATGGAAGCACAAAAAAAGGCTATAAACCTTATGGAAAATTTTTACTTTTTTGAAACAAGATTAAAACCTTTGCAATATTCTAAAACTCAAGGAATCTTTCAAAAAGGCGTAGATGTCCAATTAGCAGTAGATTTAGTTTCTAATGCTTACCTTAACAATTATGATCTTGCTGTTTTGTTTTCGGGAGATATAGATTTATATGAATCCGTCAAATTAGTAAAATCACTGGGAAAGCAAGTTATAATTTTTTGCCATGAAAATTTAATGTCTCAAGGAATGATTACAATATCTGACTTTTACAAAGATATCTGTAGGTTGGATGATAATCAATTAAATGAATTTACACATATATTTGAAAAGAGATAATTCTTCTCTTAACATTTAAAAACTTCTTTTGCATTTTTATATTAGAGGAAATAAAAAAGGTGAAACATAACATCAAAATAACAATCATTCTTCTTGCTATGTTTGTTATAACACAACTTATAGGATTGTATGTTTTAGGAGCAGATCCCTATCATATAAAAACAGAAATAAACGGAACAATAATTCTTTCAGAAAATCCAAGCCTTTCATGGATTCAGCCTCCAGAAATTCAGCAAGAATCTGATTTTAGCATTTATTTCGGTTCAATGATAATTTCTTTTATATTTGCAATTGTTTTATTATTTCTTCTAACTAAATTCAAGATAGATGTAGTTCTTAGATTATGGTTTTTTGCAGTTGTCGCAATAGCATTGTTCATCTCTTTAACTGCTATTTTTCCAAAGTCAATTTATTTCACAATTCCAATTTTAATTTCTGCTTTAGCATTAAGTTTCTTAAAGACATTCAAAAGAAACATAATTGTTCATAATGTAACAGAGCTTTTCATATATCCTGGAATTGCAACTGTTTTTGTTCCGATATTACATTTATGGTCTGTGAGTTTGCTTTTAATAATAATTTCAATATATGATATCTGGGCTGTTTGGCATTCTGGAATCATGCAAAAAATGGCAAAATATCAAATAAATAATATAAAAGTATTTTCAGGATTTTTTATTCCATATCTTTCTAAAAAGATGCGACTTCAATTAAAGAAAATGAGAAAGTCAAAATTAAAAAGAAAGAAGATAAGATCTAATATTGCAATTCTTGGCGGAGGAGATGTTATATTCCCATTAATAACCGCAGGAGTTGTTATGAAAACAGGAAGCATTGTTCTTCCCTTTGGCTTGCCTGCATTTAACGGGGGATTATTGCCTGCACTTTTCATAATAGCAGGAGCAACAATAGGATTAGGATTATTATTTATCTTTTCAGAAAAAAAGAAATTCTACCCAGCAATGCCCTTTATTTCAGCAGGAATCTTTGCAGGAATAATACTTAGTTATCTGATTTTTTAACCAATTCACTCTCTTTAATTTTAGGATTGTCCATGTTATGAATATAACACCAATCCAGTAAATCTCTTCTTGTACTTTCCTCTATCCTTTGAATATCAGGAGTATAGAATGATGAATCTTGAGCAATCATTTGTAAAACTAACCAACCCTTATCCCTATTGCCACGGATTCCTCGATAAGGATTTAACGTTATTTTATTGCCTTTAACTTCAGAGACTCTCCCAGCAGAAGTAGAGCCTCCCCCTTTAAAATGGATTACCAAATAGTGCCCTTTATAATCTTTATAATCATTTTTTTCTTTGCTCATAGTAAATGGGGGTTTAGTGTCATTCATAAAATTATCGATAACTAAATGACTTATAAATCCTTCTAAAATTGCTACTCTTTAAAGGTAACATATAATAAGATTTATAAATGGTGTTTTCTATGGGGGATTATGGTAATAATGTTTCCACCTGAAAGGCTAAATCCTTCAGAAGAAAGGCTAGTCATGAATGCACATATAGTCGGAAGTATACAACAGCATAACCCAATTTCTAGGGAGGATCAAGATTTTTTAAAAGAAATTTTCTATGATACTAAAAATATTCGGTATTGTGATTTATCCACTAGCGAATTGTCCAAGTTAAGAACAGATGTTGTTTCATACTGTGGAATAGAAAGCGGGTTAATTAATCCAAATAAGGAGGCAGTAATCTAATGAGAAAACAATATGAAATAAAACAGAAACCTATATTTGCTACCACAAGTGAAGAGTTGACTCATTACTCTACTACAATTTCTTCTATGGATACATCATCAATGGACAAGGATTTTTGTGAAAAGGCTTTGTTAAGATCATTAGACATAGAGAGATATAGTCATTCTCCAGAAGAAAGAACATTATGTAATAAACTTCAAGAAATGATATTTACTAAATGTCCGAAGGTACGTATTTAAAATGATATTGGCACAAGAATTAGTTGGAAAAGTTAAAGACCACTTTGACTTGAATGTTTATGAGACAAAAGTTTGGTTAGCTTTGCTTAGCAAAGGAATTGCTTCTGTAGGAGAAGTTGCCTCTTTATCTAGAGTTCCAAGAAGCAGAACTTATGATGTTCTTGAAAGTTTGGAGAAAAAAGGATTTGCTATAATTAGAATGGGAAAACCAGTAAAATATCTTGGAGTTAAGCCTCAAATAATTTTAGAAAGAATAAAAGGAGATGTAAGAAGAACAGCAGAAGAAAAAGTGAAAGATTTGTCAAAATTAAAAGATACAGAAGAATTCACAAAACTTAACGAATTATATACTACAGGAATAAATCCAGTTAAGAAAGAAGAAATATCCTCTTCTTTTAGAGGGAAATCCAATATTTCAACTTTCCTTAAAGAAATAATTGCTAATGCAAAAAAAGAAGTAATAATCTGCACAAATGCTAACGAAATAAAATCAAAAGCAAAACTTTTCCTTCAAACAATTTCTGCCTTAAAAAAGGAAAATGTTAAAATAAAGATAGCCCTTTCAGGAGATGAAAAACTGATAAAAGAAATAGAATCAAAATTTGCAATAAAAGTAAAAAGAACAACAATAGATGCTAAATTCTTTATAGTTGACAGAAAAGAAGTTTTATTTTACATTTCAAAAGCTGGAAATGATGCAGAAGACATTGCTGTTTGGCTTAATTCTGAATTTTTTGTAGAATCTTTTGCTTCTTTATTCGAACTCGCTGTTGGAGAAAAGTAAAAATAAGTTTTTATCCAAATATTTAAAAGATTAACCTTCTCGGAATGAGAATGAAACCAAAACCAAAAAGAATTTCAGGAATTATTGCAAGTTCATTAACATTAGCTTTTTCACTTTTTGGAGCTCCAAAAATAACCGCACAAGAAATAAAGCCAATTAGCATAGAGCATATTCTTGATAATGCAAATTCTACGACGGCTCATAACCCTAAAGTAGACTTAATATTTAATTATGGTTTAGAAAGTAAAGCAGAGGCATTAGGTTATCTTAAAGGATTTACTTATTTTGGAGGAGAGACTTTAGTTAGAGATGCTAATGTTCCAGAAATAAATTTAGAGGAAACTTCTCAAATAGAAAGTTTAATCAAAGGCATA
>JBBSXF010000046.1:0-1831 GCA_038045905.1 Nanobdellota archaeon | reverse complement strand
ATGCGGGCGGGTTTTTGAACCTTTCCTTTTTCGCTTCCGAATTTCGTGCCAGTTGTGAACTGGCGTGCCACCTATTTTTATTATTTTTCTGTGCCTGAATATGTTCCTGTGTGAATTTTCTCGCTCGCAATAATTTTTTTAATTTCAACTAAATTTTCTTGAAGTTTATCGTAATCAATCTTACAAAATGTGTTTACCCAATCTTTCACCAATTCTTCTGAATTAAACACATGTTGTTTTTCGTTCAAAATTTGATATTTATTGATTATTGATTTTAATTTTTGTTGATCAATTTCCATTCCCGCCCTCTTTAGAAATTCTGAAGCAGTATTATAATCTGTCATACATTTCCATGCCAAACTATTAAAGATAGGGAACAGCAGGGCGGGCTCAATTGCAACAATATTATTTCTTATATTATCAATTTTAGACATTTCAATTATTTCTTTAATAAATTCCTTGGTTTCTTCTATTGTTTCTTTTGACTCCCCAATGCCACCAAGCACTATTGAGGTATGAAGCTGTATACCCTCTTCTCTAAGTATTTTTGTAGCCTCGCGGTTAATATTTACACTAGCCGCCTTCATAAAATTCTTTAACATTTTGGGTGAACCAGATTCAAATCCAACATTTAATCTGCTAACATTAAGTTGTTTTAAGTAATTTAATATTCTCTTATCCATTAAATTATCGGCTTTCGCATAGGCGTAAATTTCAACCTCGCCATCTTTAAACGGCCATCCCTCTGCTAAATCTTTTAAGAATATTGATTGATATCCGCGTACAGGTTTTCCAAAAGAAGTTAAATCGTCTGCAATAACATACAAATAATTGTAGCCGAATGTTTCATATAAATATTGTATTTCTTTAATTGCTTTTTGTGGCAAAGTATTACGTAATCGTATGTCTTCAATACCACAAAAGAAACATTTTGACCCTAAACAACGCTCGCAACCTTGAGCGATATTTATGCTAGTTTGTTTTATTTTTTTATTATGATGTTTTCCATAAGCATCTTTATAATTTTTTGAATAGACTTCTTGATGATAGGGGTTAATTAGCGAGCGATCAGCATATGATATGTCTTCTGGCGGATAATCCTCTTCAGGATTATGAACTATGTTATTACTGTCAGATTTGTAAGACAATCCAGGAATTTTTTCGAGATCCTTCTCGCCCGCAAGTATTTGTTTAAAAAGTTTCACTAGTGGTTTTTCGGTATAATCACCGCGTAAAATATAATCCAATTCTGGTACATTTTTCAATAATTGTGTTGCGCGTTGACTGGCATGGTCATTTCCAGCAATTGTAATGGCACCTTGTTCTTTGGCTTTTTGAATAATTTTTTCTGCCATAAGCGCATTGGGCGTTAACATGCTAACACCCACCACATCAGCCTTCAATAGATTTTCTAAACTCCTTTTGTCGACACCTTGATCAATTACTTCAATATCTAAATTGGGCAATTGTTCTTTAAGGTGTGTAGCTATTTGTAATAATCCCAATGGAGGATAATATTCCGCGCTGGCACTTTTTTTAATTTCAGGGTCACTTGGCGAAATAAATTTAATTTTTTCCATAATTGTAAATTATTACTTAATCAAATCATCAACACCAACTTCAAGCGCCTTGGCAATCTTGGTTAGTGTTTCAATGGTTGGGTTTGTATTAACGCCATTTTCAACCTTAACAATGGTGTTAAGCGATAAATCGGCAAGACGAGCAATCTTTTCGAGAGATAGCCCCTTTTTAGCCCGTAGTTTCTTTAAGTTATCCGCAATTTTATTATTTGACATATCTTTTCTAATTGTATAACATTATAGTATATAGA
>JBBSXF010000045.1:0-1620 GCA_038045905.1 Nanobdellota archaeon | reverse complement strand
GTTTTATTGACAACTTCTTCTAACAGATAACTAATCTCATCTACTTTTTCAGAACTTCTTATTTTCCATTTCTACGCTTGTAGTTTCTTTCGTTTGTTTTTGCGAACGAATACAAAAAAAACAAGGATTTCATATTCTTGCTTTCTTCCTAAAAGAAAACCCTTTATCTTATTATTTTTATTACTATTCCTATGGGCACAATATTAATAATATAAAGTTTTGTGCCCATACATTGTTTTTATTCTTTTTTATAAGAATCATTATCCAAAAATTCAAAATTAATCATGTTTTCTTTTATAGTCTCAATTAAAAATTTTAAAATGATTTCATAATTTTCTTCATTAGCTTTCCTTACTGCACCAAGATATTTTTGTCTTTGTTTATTGTACACATTTATCCAAGGGTATTTCTTTTTTTGCAATATAAAATTCATAAGCAATCTTGAAACTCTTCCATTTCCATCAACAAAAGGATGAATTGAAACAAATTTCATTGAAAAAATTACAGCAAGTTCAAGAGCGTGCATACCCCTTTTGTTTTGATTATACCAATAGAGTAAATTCCTAATTAATTGAGGTATTTTTTCTGGAGAAGGAAATTTGAAATCACTTCCAATAACTCTCACTGGATTTTCCCTGTATCTTCCTGCAAAATGTTCGGAAATATCGTTTAGTATTATTGAATGAACTTTTAATATAAATAATTCATTAATGTCTCCCTTATAATTTTTTATAAAGTCAAGCGCTTTAATATGATCTTTTGCTTCATATATTTCTCTTATTGTTTTTCCATCTGGAGAAAGATTTTCATTTATTACAATAGAAGTTTCTTCTAGAGACATTGAATTCCCTTCAATTGCATTGCTGTTATAAGTTAATTCTGTAAAAAAAGACCTCTCAAATTTTACAAACTCTTCTTTAGAAAGTTTTTTTATACTTTTATTATAAATTTCTTTTAATTGTTCTATTTCTAAAACCTGCTCTTTTTTAAGATATTCATAATCTTTGACTTTTAATTCAATTTCAAATTTTTTTTTGAGTCTATCTACTTCACTCTTTTGCAAATCCCCGTTCCCAATAAATCTGCTTGTTTTTTTCCATTTTCCTTTATCTCTTTGATTATAAATAAGATAATTCATTCTCTTTTCATTAACCATTCTTATCTCATGATATACCATAAATTACTATATGGGCACATATTTATAAATGCTCCTATTTGTGCCCATAACAAATATTGTCAAGTTTTTTTTATTTTCCCCTTTTCTACTATGTTAATTGTTTTCTTCTTCAAAGAACTCACTTATCTTCTTGCCCTTACTGCGATTAATCCAATTCCAGTTAATGCAATCAAGAAGGTTAATAATCCAGCAACTCCAATTGTTGAATTTTGCTGAGCATCATTTCCACTAATTACTCCGCCTGTTAGTGTTGTTAAGAATCTTCCTAATCTTGCAAAGAATCCTTCTTGTGTTGGAGATTCTAAATTAATCGGGGTAGGTTCAGGAGTAGCTGGTACTGGGGTTGTTATTGATGAATCTCCCCCTAATGTAGTTGACCCAATATTACTATTACGACTTGAAGAACTTGTTGTATCTTCTCCGACCATAAATGTTGAAAAGTG
>JBBSXF010000044.1:0-10184 GCA_038045905.1 Nanobdellota archaeon | reverse complement strand
ACTTTGATTTTTCTAAACTATTTTAGGGTAGGACATATGTCTGGTGGGAGCACACACAGCTTAAAAAAGGAAACCTTTATAATACCTCAATTTTTGGCTAGTTTATGATAGAAATGAATGTAGAAGAAATTTATGATGCAAACAAATCTGTTCCAGATAGCTTACGCCCCAATGAACCAAGATTCACTTCTAATAGATACTCTTTTTTTAGAGCTTATTTAGTTGGACATAAAATTGGAATTGGAAATTCATTCCCTAGAGTTAACCCAACACAAGAAGACTTTTCAAGATTAGTAAAGGAATTAAAAAAAGCTGGTTTAAAGTTTTAATATTCAAATTTTGTTACTTCTATAAAATGATAAATTCTCCATAAAGTTTATAAAACCTCTTAAATTAAGAAAGATTAATTCAAATGACAGGAAAAATTAACGGAGTTTATCAAAATTCAACTGAACTAATGAACTTAGCAGGAACTCCTTTCTACATGACTGATTTTGTTGACGCTTGCCTTTACGGAAGATTGAATTTATTTTTGCATGGAGATACAGGAAGCGGTAAAACCCAATTGGCAAAAGATGCAATGGCTTATTTTCCAGATAAATCAATGTTTATTCTTGGAAGAAATGATATGGATACAAGAGAATTGTTTCAGCAAATTAATCTTGAAAAATTAAGGACTGGAATTTCAAGTCAGGAACTGAAGGAATTAACTGATAAAATAAAGACTAACTTATTTGTGGTAGATGAAATGCCGAATTGTGTCCCAGCAGTCAGAGCGCAATTATTCAATTTATTTGATGGATTCATAGAGCTTAATGGAGAGACGTATCCGATTGGAAAGGGCTATTCTGTAGGAATTGCAACAGGAAATATAGGGCAAAAATTTACAGAATCAAATAATGATTTAGGAAGAGCTTTGAAAGACAGAATGCATGTAACAATAGACGTTGATTACTTCAAGCCGACAGCATGGGATACTTTTAATATTCTTTCAAGCAATACAAATCCAAGAGTAGATTTCACAGAAAATATCTCAGCAGGTATAGAAAATAAAGTTTTAACTGCACATAGAGAAGTGACCTCCACAAAAATTCCGTTTGAAAAATTAATGATTGCAAATTATTTAATTCATGGATTAGATTATTGTGAAATTGAAGGAAAAGAAATGAGCAAGGCAAGAATGAAAGATGCATGGCCAAATGAAATTACAAACCATGGAAAGGGAAGCGATGAAGCATTAATTTTGCCAGTTTCTACAAGAGCAGCAAAATCAATAATTAGATTATCTCAGGTATTTGATTATATTGCAAAAGAAAAAGGACTTTCAGAAGAAGTTATTCAAAGAAGTTATTTGGAATCAATGTTAAATGCCTTCAAATTTGTTGGGGCTTATTCTGGAATTTTAAATGACATTGCCGTAAGGGAAAATTTTGGAAATGACAAATATTCTGTAATGGATAAGGTAAACCAAGTTGCAAAAAGCCAGTTTGATTTGCAGAAAAATAGCATTTCAGCAGGACTCAAAATGATTCGTGAAGGAAAGAAAAGCAAAAAAGTTTTGGATTTATTTAACGGAAGATGGAAATTTATGAGGAATTTTATTGAAAGTGCAATTGATTCACAAAATGGGAATAAATCCTAAATCATCAAAATCTAAATTAACAATCTAAACAACAAACAAAATGAACAAAACACAATTTCCAACAAGCTTCATGGGAGTAGATAGTGAAGAAGCATATGAAAGAATTATGAATGAGAAAGAGTCAGCTCAAGCTCCAATAACTACACAAACTTCATTTAATCTTCCAAATCCAAATATCCCAAAGTCAGATTATATTCAAATACCAAAAACAGAAAAGGTAATATCAAAATTTGAACTTCAAGAATATGATAATTTAACTTGGAAAGATACACATTTCAAGC
Organism: Nanobdellota archaeon; assembly: GCA_038045905.1. Taxonomy (GTDB): domain Archaea; phylum Nanobdellota; class Nanobdellia; order Pacearchaeales; family GW2011-AR1; genus RBG-13-33-26. The sequence continues at coordinate 8,261 of JBBSXF010000044.1, read as the reverse complement.
TTCATGAAAATGGACTTTACATGCCAGTTATTCCTTTGTTCATGACTCATTTTATGAATGTTCTTAATTCTTACAAAAGCAAAGGAAAAATGCCCTTATTTGATGCTTCAGGAAATCCCATTTCTAAAAAAGAAATTGAAGATATTTATCTTCATCTAACAAAAGACCACATTGCAATTTATGGAAATCAAGCAGGAGCATGGACATGGCTTGATGCCTTTTTCAAAGATGAAAATGGAACAATGAAAATACTTTCAGAGCATAAAACAATTGTTAATAATGGAAATAAAACTCTCGAGGCTCAAAAAACAGAAAATCTTGAAAATTGTTTGACAGAAGATTGTTTTTCAGATCTAAAATTTAATTCTCAGGGATTGCCCATATCAAAATCATCATCTCAAAAATATCGTCAAGGGAACAATCTTTATTCTTGGTTTCCTAGAATCGATAGAGTCGCTGGGTTCGTCGCTAATTCCGGCAGGGCCTTCCTTAATTGCTACAGGATTCCGTCTTGTCAGAATCCCATTCTCGGGGTATTCGGGGTTGCTCAAAGCGGGCTGTAAAGCTCGCTTGAAAAAATCAAACAAAATGAATAAAATACAACAACTTGAACAAAAACTGAATGAGCAAAAAAATAGAATAGGACTAATCGGGGGAGCAAGAGCGAAAGTTCAAGAATTTGAAGATGTTGAAGAAAATATTTCTGTGCATATTAATCTAGAAAATTGGGGAATCATAGTAACAATAAAAACGGGTTATAATCCAATTCAAGACGATGAACAGAAAGAATATGCAAGAGCAAAAAATATAGCAGACGGATTAGAAACAATAGTTTTGCAGATAGGGGGATTGCATGAAACTGCCCATTGGGAACTTCCTCTTGGATCTGGAAAAGGATGCCCATTTGATATTTACAATCATGATAAAATTGTTGAAGGAATTAAAAAAGGATTACCTGAAGATAAAAAAGGTTTTGCTTCTTTTCTTGCAAATGCTTTTGAGGATACACTAATAAATCCAAGATGCAAAGAATTTAATGGAGATTTTTCAGGACAGATTTTATTTTGGGACGAACAGGGATTGAGACGTGAAAAAGAAAAAAGAAAAAAAGGATTTACTCCTTTATATGAAGCATTCGTGAAAGTTAATATGTATTTATTTGGAGATACAATTGATGAAGAACTTTTGAAAAGGCATTACACAAATAATTCAAAAGTTAAAAAAGCAGTTAATGAAGCAATAAAAGAATTAAATTTTCCAAAAAATATTTCTGACACAACTACTTTATTTAATAAATCTCAATGGCCAATTATGGCTGAAAAATATGCAAGAGCAATGGCAAAGTTATTAGATGAAATGCCTAAAGAAAGAATGTCTGCATATGATTCAGGACAGGGACAAGGGTCAGAAGGACAACCTAAAGATAATCAAAAACCTAAATCGGGAAATGGAATTGAGAAAAAAGTAGGAACTAAAGAAGGCAAAGAAGAAATTGCCTTTGGAAGATACAAATCTGGAGAGGGACAATCTCCGAACATTGAAATTTTTGAACAATTAGACGCTTTATATCAAAGATTAGCTAAAGATATTCCTGTAAGAGTTGAAGCAATAACAAAAGAAGCAGCTATGGAAATTTCTCCGCTGAATTATCGGGCATTTGACCCTGAGAAAGATAATCCTTTCAGAGTTAAAATTTCAAAATTATTTTTTGATAAAGACGGAGTCAGCCTAGCTTATCCAAACCAGCCATTAACAATCGATTACAGGCAGAAAATACAAAAAAAATCATTCCCTAATTTTAAAATGATTGTAATAGATAACTCGGGAAGTATGCAGGAGGGACTAAATAGCTCTCAAGGAAGAACAAATTTTATTCCATGGGGAGATAACTCAAAATATCACTGGGCATTGATGGGGTATTACGGAATAGAAAACTTTTTGCAGAAGCAAGGAATTTCTCCTTATATTGAACACGGAGTTTCTTTATTCTCTGCTTCGACAAGATATAAAACAGGAAACTACAACGATTTAGTTGAAATAAGAAAACTTTTATTGAGTCCTGATTGGGGTTCAACTAATCTTAATGCGGGAATTTTAAAAAAAGCATTGACTGGAAAAGAAAGTTTTTTATTATCTTTATCCGATGGAGAAGTTGGAAACTGGAATTCTGAAAAATCAGATATAAGAAAACTGGTAGAACAAAATTATTATGCTCATATTCAGCTAGGTTCAGAAACACAAATGACTAGAGATTTAGAATTATGGGGAATGCCTGTCCTTTATGTTAATTCTGGGAATGACTTATCAAAATTAATGGTAGATATAACTAAAGGAACTTACAATAGATTTGTAAAAAATTAACAATCTAAACAACAAACAAAATGAACAAAACACAATTTCCAACAAGCTTCATGGGAGTAGATAGTGAAGAAGCATATGAAAGAATTATGAATGAGAAAGAACTAGAACAAAAAACTAGTCCAATTATTCCAAATTCAGCAGGAAAAGATACAAATAATTTTGTTTATGTTCCATCAATAAATCTTTATGTAGCAAAAGAAAGAAGTCATCTAAGTAAGAGTTGGTTTGATTGTCACAAAGAATTGCAAAGCGAGGGATTAAGAATGCCGACACTTCCAGAATTTATCGAATTTTTAAAATATTGTAAAATTAATAATCCAGATATTTATAAAGAGATAACAGAAGTAAGAAGTCCTTGGAGATCAGAATGGATTGATGCTGATTTCAAAGTTATCAATAAGAAACTTCACATTAATTACCATCATGTTTTAGATTCAAATGGAAATTTAATTCCGAAAAATTCGGAACTTCTTGATAAAGATGTTTTAATGGAAGATAAAACCCCGGGAATTTCTTTAGAAGACTATCTATATAATAATCATACAAGTCAAGGACTTCCAAGCAAGAAGGTTGAGTCAGGAGAGTTATATTACTATTGTCCAAGAAACGATAATAATTCAGTCGCTTGGTTCAGCGCTAATTCCGGCAGGGCCGACCTTAATTGCAACGGGAATCCGTCTATTCAGAATCCCGATCTCGGGGTATTCGGGGTTGCTCAAAGCGGGCTGTAAAGCTCGCTTGAAAAAAAAAGATTAAAAAAACTTAAAATTTTTAAAGTATTGTTAATTAGATAATTTGTTCTGAAATATCTTTCCCTGAGCAAGAGAGATAAGATGGACTACACGCTAGTTTATTAGCACGTCATTTAAATTTATTTTAAGTGATGAAATTCAGAAATTTCCTAAGGGAAATTTCAGTGGCAGATAAAATCTGATAATTGATAAATTGGCTATACATGAGAGTCGCTAGGTTCAACGCTAATTCCAACAGGGCCAACCTTAATTGCAACAGGAATCCGTCTAATCAGAATCCCAATCTCGGAATAGTTCATCTTCAGGACATTTTTATGAAAACTTACAAAAACCTTTACAATGAAGTTATTTCTTTGAAAAATTTAATTCTTGCTTGGAAAAAAGCAAGAAAAGGAAAAACCAAAAAAGCTTGTGTAAAAAAATTTGAAGAAAATCTTGATTATAACTTAAAAGTTTTGTACTATGAACTAAAATATCTGATTTACAAACCAGAACCATTGAAAATTTTCATTATTTACGATCCAAAAACTCGTAAAATTTCTAAATCAGCTTTTAGAGATAGAATTGTTCATCATGCTTTGTGTAATATTATTGAACCAATCTTTGATAAAATATTTATTTATGATTCCTGTGCAAATAGAATTGGAAAAGGAACTTTATTTGCAATAAAAAGATTTGAACAATTTAAAAGAAAGGTAACAGATAACCTTTCAAAAGAAGCATTTTGTCTAAAAGCAGACATAAAACATTATTTTCAAGAAGTAAATATAAAAATTCTATTAAAAATAATCCGGAAAAAGATAAAAGACGAAAAAGTCATGGAATTAATAAAATTAATCTTGGCTAATTTTGATAAAAATAAAGGAATGCCTCTTGGAAATTTAACCTCTCAATTCTTTGCTAATGTTTATCTTAATGAATTGGATTATTTTATAACCTATAGATTAAAAACAAAATATTACATTCGTTATGTTGACGATTTTGTTATCTTGCATAAGTCAGAATTGCAACTTGTTGAATGGAAAGAAAAAATTGAAAAATTCTTAAAAGGTAGGCTAAATCTTGAATTACATCCAGAAAAATCTAAAATAATTAATCTCTCAAAAGGGGTCGATTTTGTGGGGTTTAAAATATTTTATTATCATAGATTATTAAGGAAAAGAAATATAAGAAAGATAAAACAAAAAATTCAAGAATTTAGAGAATGCAAAATTTCACAGGAAAAATTTGCAGAAATTTTAAACGGATGGAATGCTTATTCAAAATGGGGAAATTGTTATACCCTATCAAGGAAATTAATCAAAGAGATTAAAAGTTGAATATTCTCTGTTCTATTTTTCATAAACGTCTTTTCGGTGTTCAAATCTCAAAAAATGAATTGTATTTTCAAAATAAGTATATAATATCCTAAAAGGCCAGACATAAACTGTCCTTTCTCCTTTCAAGTTATATCTTAAAGGTTTCCCTGTTTCTGGATTTTCTATTATTTTTTTAATCTGTTTAATCGCTTTTTCTTTTATCGAGTTATCTGATTTTTTCAACTCTTTTTCAAATTTGTCGGTATAAACTATATCTACCATTTAGAAATTTCTTTAAGGAAATCTTCAGATTTCATCTTTTTGAATTTACCTTCTGATATTTCCTTCCAAGATTTTTTTATTTCAGAAAAGGTCCTTAAATCTTCTTCTTCAGTAGGGTTTTCAATTTTTTTTAAAACAATCATATTATCTTTAGAAGACACCGCTAAAATCTCCCCCTCACTTAATTCAAGCTTTTCTCTAATGTTTCCAGGGATTACTACTTGTCCTTTACTACTCATTTTGGTTAACTCTATATTCATGACTAGGTAAGAATTTCTTACTATTTAAATATTTCTAAAATTCCCCTTTCTTAATCTTCATATCTGCTTTATTTTTTCCTAAAAGAACAACACGGCTTTCTTTTTTCTCGTCAAGGAATTTGTATTCTGGCAGAAATTTTAAAATTCCATTTGCAAAATCAACAATGTCTTTATGATAAGGCATTCTTTCATATCCTAATCTTTGCCTTGCAAATCCAACACTCATAAAACCTTTAATTTCAATAAATATGGGATTTGTTTTCTTAATCATCTCTGCGTATTCTTTTGCCATTTCCAAGTTCATATTCAAATCTTTAACAAGGTTCATTCTAAAAACTGTTCTTGTTTTTCTGGTAAGTTTTGACATAATCTCCAAACTTTTATTCAATCTTTCCCAAGCATCTTTTTTTGAACTTCTATGAAACTTATTATACAATTCTTTATTTGGAGTATTAACAGAAATATACAATTGTGTTGGAAGCTGTTTTTTCTTTTTTAATTCTTCAAGTTTTTCAGGATAAAGTCCATTAGTAACTAAAAAACTAGTTTTTCCTCTCTTTCTCAATTCTTCAATTAATCCTCCGATATGTTCGTAGACCATTGGTTCCCCCGAAAGAGAAATAGCAAATTGCATTGGTTCTTGTGCTTCAAGATATTTTTTCATATTTGCTCTGCTCAATTGTTTTTTCTTAGAATTCTTATCAATATTAAATCCAATCAATAATTTTCTTTGTGCTTCTATACATTTGTCAACAATTTCTTTTGGTGAATCAACATCTCCCTTTAATTCATCTCCAATAGTTAATTCGGTTGCTCGCCAGCAATGACAACAACGATTCGGACACCACATAACAGCAGGAGACATCTGACAGCATAAATGGGATTTAATTCCATAAAATTGCTCTTTATAACAAACTCCTTCGTCTAATAGAGATTTTTTTGTCCATCTGCATACCTGCACCCCAGAATGTTTTCCAACAATCGCATAATGCTGTTTTTTCAAAACTTCTTTAATTTTTTCCGGAATCATAAAAATACAGAATATAAATGAGTTTTAAATCTTTACTTAAACAATCCAATTGCCCAGAAAATCATAATAACTAACACCAGCAATAAAAATAAATAAGTCAAGAATCCAAATGCTTTTTTAGCTATCTCTTTGCTTTTTGTGATTGCTAATACCGTGAGATAAAAGAATCTTCCCCCATCAAAAATGCCTACAGGAAGCATATTCACTAAAGCTACACTTAAGCTAATCATTACTAACCACCATAATAAATTATAGATAAATTCAGCGAAATTGAATTTTGGAAGGTAATATATATTAGAATCTCTAAAAGAGTAAAGCAGATTCATAATCTTTCCAATAACTCCAGAACTTTCTTTATTCATAAATCCAATTCCAAGGTAAGATTTTGTTTTATCTTCAGGATTTTCCACTAAAACAATTGGATAATCTCTATCATAGTCATCTTCGAACGTTGTGATTATTATTTTTGTTCCAGGAGAATATTTCTGAATTTCTTCTCCAAGTTTCTCTTTGCTATTTACTGCAATGTCATTCACTTTTATTATTGTCTTGCTTAAATTCACCTTTATTGCAGGAGCATTTTCGTAGAGCAATACATATTGGTTATTATTTTGTTGAGTTGTTAAAAAGTTCTTAGTAACTAAATAAGTTTTATCTCCAGCTTTTATCTCGCTTATTCCTTTGTCATTAACTAATTCTAAAACTTTATCATACGTGGGATTTGTTATCTGAACATTATTAATGGAAGTAATCGCAGAAAGTCCAATAGCAGAATATGTGTAAGTATCATACACAACTCCAGAAGGAGTAAATGCAAGAGAGAAAAATAATATTAAAATTCCAAAAAAGAAAATTGCAGTCAACGTATTAGCAAATGTTCCAGCAGATAAAATCGCCATTTGATGAGAAATTTTCTTTTTCTCCATCTTTTTTTCATCAAGTTCAACAAATGCCGCTAAGAAAACAGGCAGAAAGAATGGAAAAAATCCAAAGCCAGTACTTTTTACTTTTACTTTTTTATTTATAGCAAAAATCCCATGACTGAATTCATGACTGATTGCAACAACAGCAAGTATAACTATCCAATATATGAAATAGAATGGTGGGAGATAATCCATTTTGAATACTTGCGGGAGATAAGGAAGTAAAGGCATTATTGGGGGAACTTTAATCAAACTTACTATTTCATTGTGGAAGACATAAAGCCAAACTATCTTCCCAAAAAAATAAATCATTGTGCCCATTAGTAAAAATCCTAAACCAATAGAAACATAACTAAGAACATTAAGCAATTTTTTGTATTTAGTCCCTATTCTTTCTATTATTTTTATTCCTCTGCCAGTTTTATATAAAAATAAAAGTCCCTCTTTTTTCAAATTTGTCTTATGTTTATACAAAAATACAGAAGTAAAAACTAAAAAGATTAACAATAATGCGACATCGTATATTATAAAATTCATCTCTTTTTTGTATCTATTTTATTTTTTTCTCAATGGGCGGAACGCTTTCTTCTTGCATTTTCTGCATTTAACTTTTCCCTTCAAAATTTTCTGCGGATCTGCTCTTGTTTTTGTACGGCAATCTTTGCAGACAAAAACGTTCTTAAAAAGGCGATTTGTTGCTTCCAGAATTTTAACCATATTAATAAATTAAAGTTCTGCTATTTAAAATCTTTGATTTTAATTCTACTATTTTAACCATTATATTTTCCTCTTAATAACCTTTACCCCTTCAATATCCCAATATTCAACATTGGAATTGGTTTCAAGTTCTGATTTAATTTCTTCAGGACAAGATAATTCTAGTGTTTCAAAATTTTCTAAATCCATTATGCTTACTTTGTCTCCAATTGAAAGAACCTGCCCCTTTCTTTTTTCAACTAAAGGAACTTCAAGTCTGTCATGTCCAGGAATAACAAAAACTTTCTTTTGATCAGAAATCATTCCAACAGCTTCTATTCTGCACTTGGCGTGTCCATGTTTTCCTGTCTTGCTAATATCCATTTTTTTTACAGCACAAGGCTCCCCATCAACTATAATGCTTGTTCCAACCTTTGCTTCGGTAGCATTGATTATCTTTAAAACCATTAGGCAAAATCCTCCCTTAAAACATTTTGATGTTTTTGTCCTTTCTGTTTTGACTCCGCAGAATTCCCTTCGAGGACATTGAAAAATACTTTGTTTTTCATAATCAGACTAAAAAAAATACATTTATAAACATTTTTACTCACACAAATAAAATGGTATTGCAAAAAAAGGATTTTATTGAAGTCGAATTC
>JBBSXF010000043.1:0-4622 GCA_038045905.1 Nanobdellota archaeon | reverse complement strand
AGTACAATTTAGAGTAGGACATATGTCCTTGTCTTGCACAGTGTATATATTCTAAGCAAAGTTTAAAAAATGAGTTAAGAGAGTAATAAAATGAAAAGAGCAAAAAAACAGATTGTATTCTTAGAACCCTGGCCGGAAATTATGATATATAAAATGGCTAAACTTCTTAAAGAAAGTGGGTATGAAACAATCTCTATAAGAATACTTGAAAATAAAGGAGTCCCAGACTCTTTTTTTAGAGAAGCATTTGACAAAATAATTTCTTTTGAATTGAGTGCGTATAAGATAAATTTAAAGAATCTCTCCTTAATAGTAAAACTTCTCCTTGAAAAAATAAGCTCTTTACTTAAAGCGACTAAGGAAATTTTAAAATTAAGTCCCTGTCTAATTATTGGCAGAGCAACACCTAATTGGCCTTGTGCTCTTACAAAGATTTTATTTAAAAAAATTCCTTTTATTTATTTTCCTTATGATATAAGAGCAATTGGTTGGGAAAGCAAAGAAATTGCAAAAAAGCATGGAACAAAAGAATTTGAATTAAAGGCTGAAAGATTTTGCTTTGAAAATTGCGATGGACTGATACATAAAGGACATCCTGACGAATTAAAGTACATAAAAGAAGAATTATTGGGGGAAAATTTGAAGATTGTTCCAAAAAGACTGAATTTTAATCCTTATTGTTCAAGAGAGTTCATTGTTCCATTAAATAAAAACAAATTATCAAAAAAAGACAAGGAAATTCATATGGTATATATAGGCTCTATGGGTACAGTTGGATTTGGTGAAGAAAATTATATTTTAAAATACATTTCAAAGATTATTGAAAGTGGAATGCATGTACATGTTTATACAAAATCAAATACCCTTCCTTCAAAAGAGATTATGAAGATTACTTCAAATGATTTCAGCAATTTTTTAAATTCAAAATATTTTCATCTGCATGAGCCTCTTGGGCCAAAGGAAATTGTGAAGGAAATCTCACAATATGATTATGGTTTGCTTCTTGTATCAGTACCTCTTCCAAAAGAGCATCCAGAAAGGCTTGGGGGTTATGGAATGGGCAATAAAAATGCATCTTATTTAGAAGCGGGAATTCCTTGCATATATGATGATGGACTTATTTTTATCGGGCAATTAATGAAAAAATACAGAGTTGGTTTTCCATTGGGAGATATAAATAAGATTTATGACTTAAAGAATAAACTGAAGAAGATTAACTACGAGGCGATAGAAAAAAATATAATCCTGGCAAGACAGGATTTTTTAATGGAAAAACATTTAGATAGGTTTATTGAGTTTATTTTGAAAATGGCAGAAAAAAATTAAACTTATATTCTATAAGATAAATGTTTATAAAGAAATGTCTTATTTTTCTCTTATGGATAATTTAGAAAACTTAAAGAATATCCCTTTCAAAAAGAGAGAGAGATGTGCTGTATGTGATAATGTGTTAACGAAAGCACTTATTAATTTACCTAATCTTCCCCAAACTGGAATTTACGTTCAAGAAAAAACTAATGGTATCGGAAGAGTGGACCAAAAATTTTATTTATGTCCTGTTTGTGGACATGGGCAAATTGAAAATATTGTCTCTCCTTCTTTTTTATATGGCTCATCTTATTCATTTAGAACTTCAGAAAGTTTTACTTCAATAGAGATGAATAAATTTTTTATTTCTTTTATAAAAAAAATAATGAAAACTGAAGGAATTGAATCTTTTGAAAATATAATTGAAATAGGCTGTAATGATTTTTATCTGCTTAACTGCCTGAGTGGAGTTGCTAAAAGAGTAATTGGGATAGATCCTTTTTTTAATGGGAAAGAAGAGATATACTCTAAAGATAAATTAGAAGTTATAGGGGATTTTGTTGAAAATGTGGATTTAAATAAATATATTCTTCAAGGAAAAACTGCAATAATCTGCAGTAATACTTTAGAACATATAGAATATCCTCGAGTAATGATGAAAAAGATATTAGACAGCTGTAACGATGATACTTTGCTCTTTTTTCATTTTCCCGGCATAGAAGGACTAATTAAGAATAGGAGATTTGACCAGATATTCCATCAACATATACAGTATTTTTCTTTGCATTCTTTTAATTATTTAATTAAAGAATTTGGGGGGAATTTAATTGCTTCTGAAGATAATCCCGATTACTGGGCAGCTCACCTCTTTGCATTTAAAAGGGGGAAGGATGAAAGAAAGTTCAAAACAGAAAAAATGTCCGAAGAATACATCTTGAAAGAATATGAGTCATTCAAAGAAAAAATGCGAGAGATAAACTCCTTTGTAGAAGAATCTGGTGAGGTTTATGGATATGGTGCTGGAGCAATTGTTCCTATGCTTGATTACTTTGGAGGAGTTCCTTTTTCAAAATTAAAAGGATTTATTGATGATGATAAAAGAAAAGAAGGATTATTTTATTTAGGGTATGATGTTCCAATAAAAACTTTTTCAGAAAATGAGTGTTTGAGCAACTCTACAGTTATTCTCACTGCTATAGACAACTCAAGAAGGATGCTTCCAAAATTGATATCCCATAATCCTCAGCATATAATTCTGCTAAGCGATTTTATATAATGAATTTAAATATTACCGGAAAAAGGGCAATAGTTACTGGAGCAGGGAGAGGAATCGGACGGGAGATTGCCCTAAGTCTTGCAAAAGAAGGAGTAAAGATAGCAATAATTTCAAGAACAGAGAAAGAATTGAATGAAACTCTTAAAAAAATTGGGGGGTTAGAAAATGGGCATTATGCTGTTTGCATCGACTTAACAGAAGATGGTTCTCCAAAAAGAGTTTTTGAAGAAATAAAGGAAAAATTTGGTATCCCTAATATTTTAATTAATAACTTGGGGGGAACATTAGATATCCAAGACCCATTTTGTTCCATTGAAGAATGGAGAAATATATACAGGTTAAATTTAGAAATTGCAATAGAGTTTAACAATTTGGTTATTCCTGAAATGAAGAAAAATAAATGGGGAAGAATAATAAATATCTCTTCAATTTCTGGCTCTGAAAATCAAGGACCTGTTCCATACTGTGCTGTAAAATCTGCATTAAATGCATATACTAGAAGTATGGGAAGAATATTATCTCCAGACGGAATAATCATGGCGGCAGTAAGTCCGGGAGTTATTTTTACTGAAGGAGGATATTGGGATATTACAACACAGAAAGATCCAGAATATGTAAGAAAATATATGGAGGAGAGAATGGCAATTAAAAGATTTGGAAAGCCAGAAGAAATATCATCTATTGTCGCATTTTTATGCTCGGAGCAGGCTTCTTTTTGTGTGGGTTCTGTATTTGTTGTTGATGGGGGGCAGGGAAGGGGTTTTTTTTAAGATAGTTAACCTATTGATTTTAAGATAGTAATTTTTATAAGTTGATAATTCAAATAAATGAAATGAAAGCGTCAGACTATATCGCAGACTTTTTAGTAAAACAAGGAGTTAAATATGTTTTTGGAGTAACGGGGGTAGCAATAATCCATCTCTTTGATTCTATTGGTAAAAGAAGGGATATAAAATATATTTGCACCCAACATGAACAATCAGCAGCAATGGCAGCAGATGGATATTCAAGAATGACAAAAAATTTAGGAGTAGCAATAGCTACTTCTGGACCAGGAGCAACTAATTTAATAACTGGAACTTGCTGTTCTTACTATGATTCTATCCCCGTATTAACTATCACTGGGCAAGTATCTACCTCTAGATTAAAAGAAGATAAAAAAGTGAGGCAGATTGGTTTTCAAGAAACCCCTATTACTGATATGTATAAACCCATAACAAAATATTCTGTGATTATTAAAAACCCTTCTCAATTAAGATATGAACTTGAAAAGGCAGTGTATATTGCAAAATCGGGAAGACCCGGACCTGTTTTGGTAGATATCCCTGATGATATCCAGAGAGCAGAGATTGATCCAGATAAACTTTTATCGTATATCCCCAAAGTAGCATCGATTAACTTGAAATATGTTGAAGGGAAGATGAAGCAACTCCTTCCTTTAATTAAAAAAGCAGAAAGACCAATAATTATTCTTGGAGCTGGAATTAAACTAGGGAGATGTGAAAAAGAAGCTATAGACTTTGTTAAGAAATTAAATTTTCCAGTAGGATTGACTTGGGCAACAAAAGATATGCTCGCTGAAAATGATGAATTAAATGCGGGAGTATTTGGTGTTGCTTCCCCAAGATGTGGAAATTTTGCTGTTCAAAATTCTGATTTGATATTGGCTCTTGGAACTAGGATGGATCAACACCATACAGGAACTCCTGCAAATACTTTTGCAAGAGAAGCAAAAAAGATTTTAGTGGAAATTGATGAAGATGAAATAAAAAAATTTAATGAATCTGGATTAAAGTGGGATATTATTATCAATGCTGATATAAATCATTTTTTAAAATCTGCGAATAAAAATTCTTTTTCTACTACTGATGTTTCTGCTTGGATTAAAAAAATAAAAGAATGGAAAAAGAGATATCCTTCTTGCCCAAAAAGATATTTCAAGGAAAAAGAGATAAATTCTTATGCTTTTATAGAAGAGTTATCTAAAAAGACTAAAAAGGGAGAGATATTGGTAATAGATACTGGGGGGACATTGGCA
>JBBSXF010000042.1:0-3962 GCA_038045905.1 Nanobdellota archaeon | reverse complement strand
ATAAAGAAGAGAAAGATTAACTAAAAGAGCTATAACGCTTATAATCATAAATTTAATATATTTTTTTGAGGTATCTTCGTAAATCTTTTCTTTAAAGGTCCAAATTTTATTGAATATGAAACTATTAGTAACTGCGAATAAAAAAGAGAATACTGCGGAAATAAGATAATAAATATGGAAAAATTCTGTGAAAATATAAAGAACAGACAGACTAATGATTGTATTTAAAACTCCAATTACAATGAATTTAAAAAATTGAACAATATCTTCTTGTTTTTTCATTTTATTGTATCTTGAATCTCAATATAGCACCAATTCCAGAAAGATTATTGAATTGCTCTCCTTCTGTTGTTTCTGTAGAAACTATTTCAATTTTAGAATCAATTGCCTTTGCAAGTTCCATAAGTTCTTTTGTTATTTTTTTATCAATCGTTTTAGAGATAATAAGCAAATCAACAGCTCCATATTCCAAAGCTTTTCTTATGTCTTTTTCTTTGTAATATGCTAAATCTGGCTTTTCTCCCAATGTTTCAAAAAACTTTTCCAAAACTTTTTGTTCATGAACAATTTCCTGCCCTTCTAATAAAGGACGGGCTTTATCTACAAGTTCCCTTAATCCAGATTCATCACTTCCCCCAATGTCTACCCTTCCAATAACTTTATTTTGTAATTGAGTAACTAAATATTCCCCATCAAGAAATTCATCTTTTGTTGGAATCGGTCCTCCAACAATAATCCCTTTTAATTTTGCAACATCATAAAAATTTTTTTTCATTTCTTCTGCAATTCTTTTATAAAAATCCTTTGTCAATCCTTCTGTTATTCTGTGAAATCTTTGAGAAGAATTGTGAACAACTAAACAATTAGCAAGGAAATTATGATTTTTGGTCTCAATATCAATTGTTTTTTGTGTTCCCAAAGATTCTATTTTTGCAATTTTTACTAATATTAAGTTAGAATTATAAAATAACTCCAATCTCCTTTTTAAGTTGTCGTCAACAATTTTGTCTAAAATATTTTTCTTAAAAACTTCTTTACTAATCTGTTTTTTATTGTTAAAGAAATCAGGACAACCAAACTGTCGAGTATTTAATCCAGTATTCCTTATAATTCGTGCAACATCTTTTCCATTAACAATTAATTGTCTAATTTTATTCCTATTGCTTCTATTTTGAATCCCTTCTTTGAGTTTTTTTCTTTTTTCTAAACAAGTAAAATTAACTTTATCTTGGAATGTTTTTAAAGATTCTATATCATCAATGGCTAAAGTATAACGAATGTTATTTGAATAAGGATTTTTATTATTGTCATAGGTATTAATTGAAGAGATTATTCCCAATCTTAATAATGCAAATTGAAATTGTTTAGCTAAGACAGGATTGTTAATGCCAAAAGCAACTCTTCCACCAGAGACATATCCTTCTGCGTCAAAAAAACCAGAAATAAATCCTGCTAAAGAGTTATCTGAAGATTTCAAAATGATAGAAGGTATTTTTTCTTTCAGAGTCTTTTCTTTTTCAGAAAAGATTTGTTTAAACAATTGAGAAATAATTCTGCTATAAATCCTTATTTGATAATAATTTTTGTCTGTTCTAAAGTTTAAATGTGAATCAATTCCAAATATTTCTTTGGTTAAATTTTGATAATGTTTTGCAAGTTCTTCTCTTTGTTCAGAAAAGCTTATTCTATCTAATTCATAACTTCCATCTCCCAAGTAATAACCAAATAATTTAGCTAAATCTTCGTTTAAAATTTTTGGAATATTTACACTTTTCATGTTAAAAGCTTGTTTTATTTCTGGAGAAAAATTAATTTCTTGGTCTTCTAATTCCAAATTAATTTTCTCAGGCATAATTAAATAATCTCCTTCTTTAATTTCGGATAAAGCTTTTTCTTCTATTCCGTTTTCAGTTCTCATAAAAAAAGTATGTTCTGCTGAAGATTTTACTTCAATTTTAGGATAACAAGTAGTAATTCTAAATAATTCTTTATTGTTTTCCCACTTAGCAATTATGGGGGTTTTTTCTGTTTTTTCTTGATTAAAATTCTCCGAAAGAACAATTAGAGGGTTATGTGAATCTTTTATTTCAATTATTTCTCCATCATCTTTCATAATCAGAGTATCAGGACTTAAACATTGCCCTCCCGCTCTTATTTTGCTAGGAATTCCTGAAGTCATTTTTTGCAAAACTTCAATTCTTTTTCCTTCAAGTAATCCAATAGTTGCTTCTTTCCTATCCATAACTAACAAACCAAAAACTTCAGAAACTTCCAACATTACTTTTAAAGGTTCAATAACAAAATCCTTATCACATCTGTAAAGCCGTATCTTTAATGGTTGCGGAGGTTCAATTACCCACAATTGCAAATCAACTTGTCCTTCTACTTTTGAAACATTTCCAGCAAATAAAGCAAGCCCATTTTCAGGAGTTCTCTTTAAAGTTTTTAGTTCTCTTATGATTTTATCAAGAGCATCATTAACATTATTTCTTGTAGTTGTTGATTTGATATTCTTTGCAGTGGATTTTTCTGCTTCCAATTGTTTTTGTGCCAAATTAGCATCAACATCAGCAGGAACATAGACAGAAATAAATTCAGTATGCCTTCCCTTATGGCTTTCCAGCTCTTCTAATTGTTCTGCAAGTTCATCTTTAGTGGATTTAGCCATGTAATATAAGGAAAATTATAATTTATAAATTAAATGCTATGGGAAATTAATTGGTATCACCTCTTTTTATTTTAATAGTGGGGAATATCGTCTATTGTCCACTTTTTTTTAAATTCTTCCATTTTTTTCATCATTTTTCCTATTTCTTTTTTCTTTTCTTTATGAACCAAGTCCTTCAAGTTATCTTTCTTCATACGTTCCCATTCTTTTAGGCAGAAATTTGTTTGAGCCCATATTCCAGAAAACATTAATGAATCTAATAGCTGAGACCTTGAAACCCCTAATATTTTCACCATTTCGTCAATCATTTCAAGAGTTTTCTCATTAATATCGTAAGATATTTTCTTTCTTTTTGCTTTCTCAAAGATTTCCTTCAATGTTATAGTTTTCATTTGTATATCCTCCATATTACAATTTATAATAGATTTGTATTATTTTATGTAATATTTAAATGTTTCGTTTAGACAAAAAGAACTCAAAAAATTAAGTTTTATTAACTTAAAATAATCTTTATATGTTTCTTTCATAAACTCACTTTAAACTCCTTGCCAGCAACTATTTTGTTTGCTCCAGAAACAGACTTAAAATCTTCTTCATAATTTTTCAAGATTATCTTTGAATTAGGAGTAGCAAATATTTCTACAGGAGAATTTAATGGAATATGATTTTTGCTCTTTTCTTGCCTAATAAAAGATAAATTTTCAATTAGCAAATCAAATTCAGAAAAATTTCCTTCTTTGCTAAATTTAGGCCATTCGCTAATATGAATTGATTTGATTTTTTCAGTTTTCTTAAAATACTCTTGATAAATATCTTCTGTAACAAATGGGACAAAAGGAGCAAATAATCTTAGTATAATAAAAAGAGAATGATACAAAGTATATTGGGCAGAAACTTTCTTTTCTCCTGTTCCTTGATAAATTCTTTTTTTTACAATCTCCAAATAATTATCTGTAAAATCTTTCCAAAAGAAATTTTCAATATCTGATTTTGCTTTTGAGTATTCATAATTGCTAAAAGATTCTGTGGCACTTTTAATTGTGGAATTTAATTTTACTAAAAATAATTCATCAAGTTTTTCCAATTTTCTTGGTTTCTTTCCATGATAATCTTTTAAATTAATAAAAACAAATTTTGAAGCATTAATTAATTTGGTAACTAATTTTTTTCCAGTAACTAAATCTTTTTCTTGATAATCAAAATCTTCCCCAAGTTTTGAAGATGCTGCCCAGTATCTCAAGGCATCTGCCCCATATTTTTCCATAACTTCTTGAGGAGAAACAGCATTTCCTTT
>JBBSXF010000041.1:0-3554 GCA_038045905.1 Nanobdellota archaeon | reverse complement strand
TCTATCAACATCTTGAGCTCCAAAAATTTGTATATATCTTCTTGTAACTAACCCCCCCATACTATGGGCAACTATAATCACCTTATCTTTATTTGTTCTGTATTTCATTGTATCAACCAAATTTTTTAGCCTCATCGCATAAGTATCTATACTTACATCAGCAGAGGAGATAGTTATCTCACCACTTGAAGTCTTACTGGTATCAAAAAAATAACTACCTGTGATAATTATTTGTTCATTAACTTTCCCTAATAATCCTTTTGGCTCTGCAATCAAGCTTGTTATAATTGCTCCAGCATCAATATAATTTTCTTGAACAAGCTTTTCTTTTATGTTAGTGAAAGTATCCAAACTATAATCGGCTGGAAGTTCTTTATTTATAGTGTGTCCATGAAGAAAGATTACTGGATAATTTTCTTTGGAGCAATCATCATCACAGCAAATCCTGCATTTTCCTAAAAAACAGCATATGGGGGAAGGCTCAGATAAAGAAAAGTTGGATAAAACTGGCTCAATAAGACTAATAGGAATCTTTGAGATAGATTCTAGATTAATATCTTCTACTATCAAACAAGAAGAAGCAATTGGATTATTTTGCATTTTTTCTTGAAATGTATTCACTTCCTTAAGAAGGGATTCTAAAATAATTTGTTTACCAGACAAAGTTCTATTTCCTTGAAAATTTAAAACAGCAATATTAAACTTATGAAAAAGAGCATTTAATTCCAAACACAAGGAATCATCAAGATTATTTGATTTAATATCATCAAGAGTTTGTCCTAGTTTGATTAATTCTTCTGTTAGATTATTATAAAAAGATATGTTTGAAATTAAGTTCAGGTTAAATTTTTCATACTCAAGATTAAAAAACTTACTTTTATTTTCAGCATTAATTAGTTCTCCCCTAAGCGAAGTAAAGTTTTGAATTTCCCACAACTTTTTTGAATAAAGTATTGAATTGTTTAAATTCATAAAAAGGATAGATAGGTTCCCTAATTCCTTTTTAAAATTGTCTGTTAAAAAAGAATCATTTACATTGAAGAGATTATTTTTTGATTCATTTAATTTTGTTTCTACAAAAGAAAAATTATTCAATAAGAAAGTTATTCTCTGATTGGAAGAATTTTTAAAATTTGCATCTTCTTGGCTAAGATTGTAATTTATCGTTATAAGGATAGCTCTTTTACTTTCTTCTTCTTTGGTATAGCATAATAATGTCTTTTTGCTTTTGCATCCAACTTCAAATCTAACTAAAGCTTGGCTTCCTTGAACTAAATGATTGTTAATCAAAGAGTATTTTTTGGTTTTAGATGATACCGAAATAAGATTAAAAGTCCCAGCTTCAATTTCTTTTCCATTGCTAATATCAAAAAAGCTGTATCTGCATTCCACTTGACAGAATGGATTGGTGATTGCAGAGGTCTTAAAACTTACTTCTTCATTAAGATTATCTGTAAAAAAGATACTATCATGATCCGCAGAAAGCCTTACTAAAACATCATTTCTAAGAAGAAAATTCACATAAAGGTAAGACTGTACTAATATTAACACAAAGATTAAAGCAAAACCAAAGATTAAAGAAATAAATAAAATTTTATTCTTTTTTATTTTCTCAAAATATCCCGTAGATTTTGTATTTTTTTTAATAAAATTCATAAGAACAAATATTATCATTGCAGACAGCCAAGATATCCAAGAAGAATTAATATTTGAGAGGAACTTTGCATAATTTGAAATAGGAGAGCCATACTGAACAAATAAAAAAGTGAACACAAATGATGGAAGAAATCCTAGAAAAATGGAAAAGACTATTCTAAAAACGAATTTTGTTTTTTTGCCAAAATATTCTTTTTTCTTATGCACCTTTTTTTTCATGTAAAATTAAGCATTTTTTAATTTAAATAATTGGTGATGCAACAATCTTGATTAACTAAGATTTTTATATGCTAAATTCTTAAATGAATTATGTTGCTTGAATTGCTTACAAATCTTGACCAAAATTTAATCTGGATAGTTCAAAACTATGGATTTTTGATTTATCCGTTCCTTTTCTTAATCATCTTTATTGAAACAGGATTAGTCATCATCCCCTTCTTACCTGGAGATTCCTTATTATTCACTTCTGGAGTTTTAGCTTCGCAGGGATTAGTTAATGTTCTAACAATTTTTTTAATAACTGCTTTAGCAGCAATACTAGGAGATACTGTGAATTATTGGATAGGAAATTTTGTAGGGAAAAAGATTAGCAATGGAAAATTAGTAAGAAAAGAACATCTAATCAAGACCCAAAAATTCTATGAAAAATACGGAGGGAAAACAATCATAATTGCAAGGTTTATCCCTATAATAAGAACATTTGCTCCATTTGTTGCAGGAATTGGAAAAATGAAATATTCAAAATTTTTATTATTTAATATTATCGGGGGGATATTATGGACTTCAGTTATGGTTTTTTCTGGATTCTTTTTTGGAAATATTCCGATAGTTAAAGATAATCTTTCAGTATGTATAATTTTAATTGTAATTATTTCTTTTATTCCTGCAATAGTAGAATTAATTAAGGGAAGAAGAAAAGTCTAACCTCTTCGTATCTTACCTTCTTGCCAATCTCTCAAAATGAATCTTGCTGTTCTGTCCTCGTTAACTTCATTACCTTTTTTTAAAAAACCTTTTTGTCTTCCAAGTTTTTCTATTAGTACTTCTGCATCTCCTTTGGAAATAATATTATAAAATTTATCAAAGACAGCAGGATACTCTTTAACTATAGCCGAAACAACTGTTTCGGGATCTTTTGTTTGATTATACGACCTTGCTCCGAGTTTAGTCTGTTGAGACATTAATCGACTATCAGAAGTAGAATATTCTTTATTTGGAATAATTCCAGGACTATCTAATAACACAATCCCCGTAGTGAGTTTTGCTTTCTGTATTCCTTTTGTATATCCTGCTTCTGGAGCTGTCCCTGCGACTTTTTTTCCAATCAGAATATTGATGACAGAACTTTTTCCAGTATTTGGATATCCAACAACCCCCACAGTTACTCTATCAAAACGAGTATCAGAAAATTCTTTAATTTGAGTAGAAATAATTTTTATTTTATCTCTCAATTCCTTAATTCCGCTCCTTTTAACGCATGAAACAAACACCTTGGGATTTAATTTAACAGTTTTTCCACTTATTGTTTTATAATCAATCAAATCTGCCTTGTTAAAAACATAAATTATTTTTTTATTTTCTTTTTTAATCAATTCTTCTATCTCTGGATTTCTTGTCTCCTCTATAGCTCTTGAATCCAAGACTTCTAAAATAATGTCAGACATTTTAACAATCATTTCAGCAAGTAAAGGATATTTCTTTTTTTGTTTGCTTATATTTTCAAGTTTCTTGCTCTTTCTGCCCCTAGACGTCATTGAAGATGCGTGCTTCTTTCCATGAGAGTATCCATACATGATTGACATGCTAAAACAAAGAATTTATAGTTTATAAGATTAAAGATTAAAAAATAGAACGCATAACATATGTTTATATAGCTAAAATATTGCTTATTATTAGAC
>JBBSXF010000040.1:0-2852 GCA_038045905.1 Nanobdellota archaeon | reverse complement strand
TTTGATATTTGTGTAAGGAGGGCGGTTTAGTGCGGATTTGTACTAATCACCAAATTTAAAAAAATTAGCCCTGCCAGGATTCGAACCTGGGTCCCAGCCTCCAAAGGGCTAGATACTTGACCGCTGTACTACAGGGCTATCTCCAAATCAATTTTCCTTCGTTTTTAAAATTTGTTAATTGTTCTAATTTTTATTCTTTCTTAGAAATCCATCCAGCTTTTCTTGAAATTACAATCATTAAAACTGCAGAAATAATTAAACTTATGAATATGACTAGTGCTGCAAAAGGATTATCTTGAAATGGGATTTTTACATTCATCCCAAAAAACCCCGTAATTATTGTTAAGGGCATCATAAGTGCCATGATTATTGTCAAAGAACGCATAGCATCATTTGTTCTCATAGATGTCATTGTTGCATGCATTTCTTCCATTTCGTTTATTCTTTCTAACATTGATTTGTATCCTTCTGCTGTTTTTAACGCATGGTCATAAACATCTTTGAAATAAGGAATTAATCCTGTTTCAATTTTACTTTCAGAGGGTTTTGTTAAATGAGAACATAAATCTGTAATTGATTCGGATAAATGTCTTAAGTCTAAAAAATTTAATTCTTTTGAATAAACTTTTGTTAAAGTTTCTTTGCCTTGGCTTTTCATAAATTCCCTTTCTATGTGCCTTACATCTTCATTCAATTCTGTTTTTATTTTAAGGTATCTGTCAACTTCTTTGTCTATTATATGGTGAACAATATATCCCTTGCCCCTTTTTAGCAAAGTTTCTACCCGTTTTTCATTTTTTAAAAGTTCTGCGATTGCCTCGCTCCCATTTTCATTAACTGTTATTAAAAAGTTGTCTCCGATTACAAATGCAATGTCATAGGTTGTGATTGAAGTTTTTTTGACTTCTTTTATTCCCTTAAAAATTATCACCTTGTACCCTTCAAATTCTTCATGCTTTATCGGGGTTTGCTGTGAGAAAATATCTTCTATCGTTGTTGGGTGAATTTTGAATACCTCTTTTAAAATATTTACTTCTTCATTAGACGCATGAGAAATGTTGACCCAAATATGATTTGTCCTTTTTTTTAGATAATTTTTTATTTCTTCTGACTTAATTTTTTTTAACTCTTTTTGATTACAGACAAAATTAATCACCATCTAATTTTATTGTGTTCTTGATATTTAAATATTCTTGATAGATTTAAAATTTGTATCTTCCTCTCTTTTCTATCTCCTTAAATCTTTCAAGAACTTTTTTTGATTCCTTGTAATCTTTATAACCCTCTAAAACCGCATTGAACAAACTTTCCCAATTTTTGAAATGTTTTGCTTCTAAAGCTTGTTTTAAAAGATGCAAATCAACTGCTTTATCTTCTATTTTTTTGCTTATGAATCCTAAACCGAAATCAATGAAGAAGATTTGTGAGTTGTTATCACCTCTTTTTAAGTATTGCTCAATTAATTCAATATCTTTTTTGTCTTTTTCTCTATTATGTATCTTTTTCCAAAGGAGAACATATTTTAATTTAACGAACTTAATTTCATGAATGATTTCTGCATCATCTATAAGGTTATCCGTATCTTTTATCCATGGCAACCAACTTCTGTAAATTTCTATAAAATCAATTTTGATTACTTTGTCTTCTTCTACAGGATATTTCTTAACTAATTTGTCCCATAATTTTTGTTTAACTATTATATCAATATCGTGATTTTCTCTTAACCCCCTAATTGCAAGAGGACTGCTCCCAAAAACAGCGTAATCTTCTTTAGGAAGATTTAATTTTTTCAGTTTATTTAATTGTCTTTTTAAATTATCATCCAGAACTTCTTCAACTAAAATCATATTGCTTGTTGTTAAATCTCCGTGAATTATATCTGCTTCGTGAATTTTTGCAATATTTTTCCCTATTGTTTTGCAAACTTCTTTTTGTTTTTCTAATGGAAAATTATTTAGAACATCTGATAGTTTTTCTCCTTGAATATAAGGCATTTTTATTTGATACGAATCTGTTAAAGGAAGTGGATTTGGGGCATTGATTATTTTAGACGCTTTTTCAAGAAGCTTTTTCTCTGATTTTGTTCTATGTTTTCTTATCTTATCATCTAGCTCTTTTATGCGGTAAGATTTTGGAATACGATTTTTTATTATTAAATCATTAGATAGAATTATCTTTGCTTCTGCACCTTGTGAAATTGTTTTATTCATCTTGCGAGTTCTCTTTTCATTTCAAAAAGAATATCGCTTCCCCTTTTCTTTAATATTTCTAAGAGATTAGTCAATTCTTCTACAGCCGTTTTTTTGTCTTTAGATTTATTCAACAAGGAAACACGATTAAAAATTTCTTTTTCAACACGAGTAAACCTAATAATCTTTTCAGAAATTTTTCTTGTATCAAAATAAAGTGGACTGGACATTATGAGAAAGCTTTCCCGATTGTGCTTCAACGCATCAGTTAATTTATCTAACTCTTTTTCTTCTTTCACAGGTCCTGCTTTCCCAATAACTTCTTTGTAAAGCCTGATGTTCTTTTCTATTGTAACAAGATTTTTTTCAAAATATTCCACTTTTTTCTTGAAAATGAAATCTTTTCTACTTTGTTCCGAACCAATTTGATGAGTAACTCTTGGACCGATTAATGTTCCTACTAATATACCGATAAGGGCAACAATTGCCGTAATGTTCGATAACAAATCCAATACCATGCTAGAAATTAAAATAGGGGATATTTAAGGATTGTGGAGGGAGAAAGTATCACCTCTTTTTTGAAAGTTAAAGTGTGGGGTTTTTAGCTTTTCTAAAATAAAGTATGGTTATAATTATTGATCCAATATAAAAGAATAATAATGC
>JBBSXF010000039.1:0-7499 GCA_038045905.1 Nanobdellota archaeon | reverse complement strand
CTTTATGTGTAAGGAGGTTAGTTTAGTCCGGATTTCGGCTAATCACCTAAAATTAATAAGCACGAGTAAGAAGTGCATCTTTATTTTTTAAATATAACTCTATGCATCCAATTGCATGGTCGCAGGAACGAACTGCATTCATTCCGCCTTCTTTCAAGAATGATTCCAATTTGCTAGGATTATCTTCTAAAAAGAATAAATCACTATGTTCTTGGTTTCCAATACTTATTTCTGACCTCTTAGCTCTCAAGGGGACATAAACGCAAGTAGTTGTATCATGATTGCTTCCAAAAATAAATCCCAAAGCACTAAAAGATTCAATATCTTCTTCAACTGGTTCTGTTCCATTAGCATATGCTGTTTCTTCATTGCATTCTCTTCTTGTTTCAATAAATATATTCTTCGGAGGTAGGTTTTTCCCACCTTCAACTTCTCTTTTAATAAATCCAGCTCCCATAACTCCCAATTCTCCTGTTTGGTCTGAAATATTTCCTTTCATTCCAATTAAAAAATATCCATCTGAAGTTCTTTGAAGAGCATTTACACTAAAAGGATTTGGATAATGAGTAACTATTCTTGTGCTTCCCAAAGCATCAAGTGAGTTCACAGAGAATTGTCCCTTCCTTAAGATATTATGGGGGCTATAAGTTGTCTCACTTAACATTGCTTGAACTCCTCCCATTACTATTTTGTTTCCTTCATATTTCCATAATTGTCCCTCGAAAAAAGCAGGATTTTTTATTCTAGCTTTCTCAAAAGCTTCTTGTATTTGAATTTTCTCTTCAGGAGAAAGAACAAGTGTTGAAGGAACTTCTGTTGAAGTTAATTGTTCATGACTTAAACATCCTTCCCAAAGAAAAGTAATCTCTTTACCATATTCAGATTTTCTCATGTTCTCTTCTAAAATTGTTTAATTAAATATCTTACTATTATCCTACTTCATACTACCAATTATTAAAATCTCTTCAATACCCTTTTCTTTAAAATATATAAGACAAAATTTAAAAAGTAGGAAAGTATCTTACTATTATCCTACTAAAATTTAAAAATGAAGAAAAAAATATCAATTACTCTTAACGATCATGTAATTAGAAGTGTGGATACCCTTATTGACAGATTATTCATCCGAAATCGTTCCCAAGCAATTGAAGTAGTTTTAAAAAAAACTTTTGATAAAAATAAGATTGCTGTAGTCCTTTTGGGAGGTTCAGAAGAGGGGCTTAAAATAGACGGGCAATATATTCCAGAAGTAAAAATAAAAGATATGCCCTTTATTGAGAAATCCATTAAACAATTAAGAGAAAAGAACTTTCGTGAGATATTTATTATTGCTAGAAAAAAAGTTTTAGAATCTGTTTTTGGAATAGTAAAAGAAGGGTCTAATTATGGAGTTCATATTAATTATATTGAAGAGCAGGTTACTACTAATGGGACAGCAGATTCTTTAAGATTGTTAAAACATAGAGTTAAAGACTCTTTTTTAGTTTTATTTGGAGATGTCTTATTTGAAAAAATTAAAATTGAAGATTTATGGTATTCTCATTTAAAAAATCCAAATATGGCGACATTGACTCTAACCACTTACAAAAATCCATTATTAAAGGGGGAAGTTTTTATGGAAGGAGATAAAGTAGTGGGATTTAATCAAAAACCAAAAAAGAAATCAGAAAATAGTTTTTTGGTTTTTTCTCCTATCTTTATTTGTGAGCCAGAAGTTTTAGAATATTCAGGTTCTTCTTTGGAAGAAGACATTTTTCCAGTCTTAGCAAAAAAAGGACTTCTAAATGCTTATGTAAGTTCAACACAAGAAACGCATATTCATAATAAAAAAGATGTACAAAATGCAAATTCTAATATTAAGAAATAAAATTAATATCCTTTTTTCTTAATCCACTTAAAATAGTCTATTGTTTTTTTCAATCCTTCATTTAACTGGATAGTCGGTTGCCATTTCAAAAGATTTTTAGCAAGAGTTATATCCGGTTTTCTCTGTTGAGGGTCATCTTGAGGTAAATCCTTATATTCAATTTTGCTTTTTGAGTTTGTCAATTTTATAATTTTTTCAGCAAGCTCGAGCATTGTAAACTCTCCAGGATTTCCTAAATTAACAGGCCCAGTTTCGTTTGATTCCATCATTTTGTATAACCCCTCAACTAAATCCGAAACATAACAAAAACTTCTTGTTTGCTTTCCAATTCCGTACATAGTTAATGGATTATTATTCAATGCCTGCATTATAAAATTGCTAACAACTCTTCCATCATCTTTATCCATACTTGGTCCATAGGTATTAAAAATTCTAACAATTCTAATTTGAAGTCCATATTTTCTATGATAATCCATAAATAATGTTTCTGCAACCCTTTTTCCTTCATCATAACAAGCTCTTGGCCCGATAGTATTCACATTTCCCCGATAGGTTTCTTTTTGAGGATGTTCTAATGGATCCCCATAAATTTCAGAGGTGGAGGTTTGCAGAACTCTTGCCCCATTTAATTTAGCAAATTCTAACACATTCATTACTCCGACGGTGTTAGTTTGAATTGTTTTAATAGAATCAAATTGATATGCGGGAGGAGATGCGGGACAGGCTAAATTATAAATTCTATCAAAATGTTCTTCAATTTTTATCGGATTTATTATATCGTGAGGAATTATTTTAAACTTTGGATTTTTTTCTAAATCAAGGATGTTCATTGTTCTTCCAGTAAAAAAATTGTCCATGCAAACAACATGGTGCCCTTTTTGAAGAAGATACCTACACAAATGGCTTCCAAGAAATCCTACACCCCCAGTAACTAAGATTTTCATTACGCAAAATCTCCAATTTTGTGCTTGTGGCAAATTTCCTGTTTGTTCATTTTATAAATAATTATTTTTTGATGTTGCCCCCGCTATATTTAACCAATCTTTATTTTTCCTAACTTTTTCATTGGTCCGCCAAATTTCCTGAAGAAGATATGGATCATATTCATGTTCTTGGGAGAGCCTTATTAATGCTCTCAAATCTTTTGGAAAACACTTCTTTCCAAATCCAAGATCCCCGTCCCATCCAGGGACGTCTATATTTCTTCCTATTCGTGTATCTAAAAGAATAGCCTTTTTTATTATTTCATAATTAATCCCCATTGCTTTGCAAATTTGATAAATTTCATTTGCAATGGTAATCTGAGAAGCCAACATTACATTTGCAACATACTTAATCATTTCAGCTTCTTTTATAGTGACTATCACATATTTTGCATTAGGGAATATTGGTTCATAAATATCCTTTAACTGATTTGCGCTTTTTTCATCATTAGCTCCAATAATTACTCTATCTGTATTCTCCATATCTTCAATAGCATGTTCTTCTCTTAAAAATTCTGGATTAAATGCAAATCTAAATGGGTATTTCCAAGTTAATTTGTCTGTTGTTCCAGAAACAGCGGTTGACCTAATTACAATGAGTATATCTTGAGGGTTCTTTCCTAATTTCATTGCCTCTGGAATAATCTGTTCAATTGAATTATGAACCGAAGAGTAATCTATCTCTCCAGTTATCTTCATGGGGGTTGGGACGCAGATAAAAATAACTTCCGCATTCAAAATTAAATCTTTTAGTTTCTCTTCAGAACAATGTTCAGGTTTAAATTTATCATACAAAAAAAGTTCATGCTTTTTTTCTAAAACTTTAGCAGTTGCTCCCCCAACAATTCCCACACCTATAACCCCAATTTTCATAACTATCTGATTTTGAACCAGCTTTTAACCTTTATGTATTTTAGAAATATATGTCTAATAGTAGTAATTATTTTTTTCTTAAATATCCTTCAATCATCCCAATTCCATAACTTATATGTATCAAAAAGAAAATAAATGGTAATACAAAGATGCCGATTAAATCTTTATTCTTTGCAGATTCATAAACCGAAAATAACGCACTTAAAACCAAATAAAAAATTAATGGAATAATTAATATCTTCCAACCAGGAGAAATAAGATTTGATAAAATCAAAACATTAAGAATAAACAATCCAGCTACATAAATACAAAATAAAGAAGGAATTAGAAAAAATGGTTTCTTTAATGTTTCAAAAAACGACTCCTTACTTGTTCTTGTTCTTCCATAACTGGATATTTGTTTTATTAATGCACTTATAGATTCTCTTCGTTTGTGGTAAAGGATTAAATCTGGGGAGTAAGCAACTTTAAATCCTGCTTTTTTAGCATCATCTATGAATTTTGGATCTTCGCCAGGAAATAGTTTTGTATCAAACTGAATTCTTTTCATCACTTCCCTCTTACAAAAGAGATTAGCAGAAGTCAACATTGTTTCATCTGCATTTAAATTGAGTTTTTTTTGGCTGTATCTAACCCCCATTTTCCACGCTCCAAATTTAGAAGAAAGGGCATATCCAGAAATTTTTGCAAATCCTTTTTGCCATTCTGGAGTAAGTTGTGCTCCCCCCACAATCTCTATTTCCTTATGTTCTCTGAAAAACTTTTCAGCCTCTCTTAAAATATTTTTATCTATTACTGCATCATCATCTAAAAAAGCAATAATCTCCCCCCTGCTTCTTTTTGCTCCATTGTTTCTATTATCTGAAGGATTAAGTCCTTCTACCACAATGACTTCATATTCTTTTTTCGGATAATCTAACTTTTTTATTGAATCTAATATTTCTGCGTTTCTTCCAGGAGCTAATGGGATCATAAGAGAAAATTTCATAACCTATTTTTGCCTATTCTTTTTATAAGCTTATCCAAGGTACAATATAATAATTGATTTTGTCCACCTCTTTCTTTAACATTCCTTCATTAGTTTTAAAAGCATTATTTTATTCTTCTCTTTATGAAAGATTCTTCAGAGATAAAAGACCAGTTAATGAAAAATGCCACTTGGGGGATGATTAGTAGCATTATCAACAGGGCAGGAGGATTTATTTTAATAATTTTGATCTCAAGAATGTTAATGCCAGAAGGATTTGGAAAATATTCTCTTGCAATGATTATTGCTATGTTTTTTATTACTTTTTCAGATTTGGGGATTAATCAGACTTTAATAAGATATGTTTCTTTGGAATTGGATACAAACAGCAAAAAAGCAATCTCCTATTTCAAACACCTCCTAAAGATAAGATTTTTTTTAACAATGAGTGTTTCTTTGATTTTATTGATTGGAGCACGCATAATTTCAGGTTATATTTATAGAGATTCAAATTTGTTTATCCCTCTTGTTGTCTTGAGCATTTATGTGTTCTTTATTTCCCTATCAAGTTTTTTTGAATCCCTATTTTTTATTAAGAAAAATGTAATATACATTTCCATCAAGGAAGTTTTTTCGGTACTCTTTAGAGTAGCATTTATTATTCTAATCTGGTTTTTTGTTGTTTCAGAATTAAAATTAATTTGGATTTTTATCTCCCTAGCATATTTTTCAATATTGTCTTTCCTGTTTGTTTTTTATTTTTCAAGAAAAAGATACCCTCCTTTATTTAAGGCAAAAGAAATTCCAATTGATAAAAAAGACATGTATCGGTTTCTTTTCTTCATAAACATACAAAATATTTCAATATTGGTTCTTTCAAGCATCCCAATCATGCTACTCGGATTTTTTTTAACTTCCGAATTTGTAGGTTATTATAATTCTTCATGGGCTCTTGCTTCTGGGATAATAAGCTTGTTATTTTCTTTTTCATATGTTTTCCTTCCAGTATTTGCAAATGCAAAAGAAGAAACATTTAGACCAATTATAAACAAGATATTTAAACTTTCATTTATGTTGGCACTTCCTATCTCTTTCGGACTTTCTTTACTTGCCAAATTTTTTATCATTGTTATTTATGGAGAAGCTTATCTTTTTGCGGCTACTCCATTAAGCATACTTGCGTTCATAATCCCATTTATAGTTGGAATAAACCTGGCTTTAGATTCTTTTTCTGCGAGAAATAAACAAAAGAAATTTGCTTACCTTCTTTTTGTTTTTGCATTAGCATCTATTTTACTGAATTACTTTTTTATAAAATTTCTTTCAGCATTATCTGGAGAAACGACATTATTGGGAATTTCAATCGTTAATTTAATCATCTGGTCTTTATGTTTTATCTGTTCAGTTTATTATCTAAAAAAAGAATTAAACATTAATGTCTTTTCTGGAGACTTAATTAAATTCATTTTATCTTGTTTTGTAATGTCTGCTTTTATTCTGCTGGCCTTAAACTTATTTGGAAACTTAAACTTATTATCCGGAGTAGTTATAATAATTTTGTCTATGGTTGTTTATTTTTCTTTTTTATCATTGATAAAAGGAATAACTAAAGAAGATTTTGCTTTGATAACGCAGGCATTTAAGAAAAAGTAAATTATTCTTTCAAAACTTCAAGATTTCTTACACTTTCTTTATCCATAAAAAATCCTTTCCAAAAACCAAGAAGATTGACAGAATGAATTGTTGGGACAACGATTAACAAGTAAAGGGGAAATAAATAAAAATAATTTCTAAAAGGAAATCTTCCAATGATTAATAAGCTTCCAAAAAGAGGAATTGATTTTATTATCCTTATCCAAAATCCAATTATTCCTAACTTTAATCCCAACTGCTTAATTGCTTTTCCATTTGCCTCTGAATAAAAATGAGTTTTTCTGATAACTTCCTTGAAACTATTTAATTTATGCAAGTGAAATACCCTCACGTTTGCTCTCTTAAATTCTCCTATTTTTTGCAATTTTACCCCCAACTCCAAATCTATTCCAATCACTTTTGGATTTTCGTCAAATAAGCCAGCCTTAATCAAATCTTTTTTTCTATATGCACAGGCTCTTGCATCAAATCCGGGAGTTTTATCGTTTCTATCTGAAAGAGTAAATAATCTTGTTAGAAAAGAATAAGTCTTCCAATATTTTTCAGGAAGATGCAAATCTGAAATAGTTACTATCACTTTTTTGTCTTTTAATGGTTTAATCAATTTTTCAAGCCAAAATTCATTTTCTGGAATGCAATCTTGGGCAAGAGTAACGATTATCTCTCCGCTTGCTTTTTTTATTCCAGTATTCATAGACCTTGCTTCTGGCATGTTCCAATTTTCAATAACTTCTGCCTTGATTGTTTGCTTTTTTAAAGAATTTCTAAGTTTTTTCAAAACTTCTAATTCTGGTTTGTATAATGGAATTACAATAGAAACTTTAGGGTTTTTCATATTTAGTTTTCCTTTTAATATCTTATATTTGTTGTTTGGGTTATTTTATTAAAGACTTCTTCTCCTTTTTCTTTCCCAAGTCGGTCTATTACACAATCATGGTATCTTGCCATTGATAACATTTTGCTCGTCTCAGAATTAAAATCAGTTTCTAAAGCCATTCTTAACCATTTTTCGTCGATTGAATTTTCTGTCAAGTAATTTTTCCCCTCATTTAATAATGCATCTTTCCATTTTTCATCAAACTCTCCTTTTACATATAATGTTCCGAACTTGCAGATATTTCTTAATTTATTTTCTATCTCTTTAGGAAAACTAAGC
>JBBSXF010000038.1:0-7501 GCA_038045905.1 Nanobdellota archaeon | reverse complement strand
GTTCTATCTTTTCATTATTTTTTCCTGTTCTCATATTTTGCACTTTTATTTTTGGAGGACCATCTCCGAAAGTAGAGATACTTATGCTTATACCATCTCTTTCAATCTTTTTTGACTTTCCTTGCTCTATAAAATTTTTTCCTAATTGTTCGTCAAATTCTCTGCTTAAATTTTTCATTAATGAATTAAATAAAGTATTAAATCCAACTGGGAGTCTTATATTATTTTCAAAAGGAGAAATAAAGTCATTTTTTCCAATCATTCCAAAATCATTTTCATTTTCGGAATCTGCTTGGTTTCCACAATAAGGACAAAAGCTATGTTTTTCTTCTATTTTTTTCCCGCATTTTTTGCATTTTATCTTTTTAAACATTGTAAGGTAAAATGTCCAACTTCATTTAAATAATTTTGGTAGGATATATCTCTTTAATGTATGCACCAGTCGGGAATTGAACCCGAGTTTCGAGCTTGGGAAGCTCGCATTCTGCCACTGAACTACTGATGCCTATGTTTTTTATAACAACAATTAATTTAAAGATTATCGTAGTTAAAATTTTATGACTGGAAACGATATTGAAAGGCAGTTGCTATGGTATAAATATTCTAAATCTCATCCAGAAAGTCATGAATATTACATACTTCTTATTAATGAACAAAGAGAAATAAAGGGAATAAAACAACAGCTTCATGATGAATTAAAACCCATAGTAGAAGAAAGACTCATTGATAAAGGAAAAATAGAAAATTCTGACCTTTTTTATAATCTTTTTTGCATGGTTAGCACAAAATCAGAGTTAGATCTTTCTAGAGTTTATCAAGGAAAAGTAAGAAAAGACAGGCGTCTTCAACCAAGAATGACTTTGGGGGGTTGGAATGATTTTATAGAAAAAGTTCATCATGGAGAGATTTAGTTAATTTTTTATAACTATTTTACAATTACATCTAAACTTTATATAGTTGCTCTATTTAATTATATCTATGTTAAATAAGGCAAATTTTTCTAAAGAATTATTAAAAAGATTATATGAAGATGAAAAACTTACAACTTTTCAAATCGCAGAAAAATTAAAATGTTGCCAAACAACAATCTGGAAAAAATTGAAAGAGCATAATATTCCCTCAAGATTATCTGGAATGAAAAGAGTAACTCTTACTAAAGAAGAATTAAAAGATTTTTATACAAACAAAAAATTGTCTACTTGGCAAATTGAAGAAAAAACCAAAATTCCTAGAGGAACTATTTACAGAAAATTAAAAGAATTCGGTATTTCTACTAGAGATAGATCTGATTCACAGGTCATCTATCCTAAAAAAGATTTTTCAGGAAATTTATTAGAAAAAGCTTATCTAATAGGATTTAGACTTGGAGATTTAGGAGTAAGAAAACAATACCCTCATAGCAAAATTATTTGTGTTGCTAGTGGAAGTACGATTAAAGAGCAAATAGATTTAATAAACGGGCTATTTGAAAAATATGGTCATGTTTGGATTAAAAAAACTAAAGATAACAAAATCAATATTCAAACTTTTTTGAACGAATCTTTTGATTTTTTACTACCTAAAGAATTTCCTTTATGGATTCAAAAAAATGAAAAACTTTTCTTTTCTTTTTTAGCTGGATTTAGCGATGCAGAAGGATGCATAAGTAAAAGTAATAAAGTTGACTATTATTCGCTAGGAAATTATGATAACAAAACTTTGTTTAGAATTTGTAAAAATCTTAATAAATTTGGGATAAAATGCAATGAACCTCGTTCAGATAATAGGAAAGGGAAATTTAATTCTGAAGGATATTCCTACAGGTCAGATTATTGGAGCATAAGGATTTACAATAAGAAAAATTTGTTAAAATTACTGCTCAAATTAAAACCTTTTATTAAACATGAGAATAAGATAAAAGATTTAAATAATTCAGTGGATAACATAATTCGGAGAAACAATGAGAAAGCTAAAAAATAAGTTTTACATTACCACCGCAATTGATTATGTTAATGCAAAACCCCACATAGGACATGCTTTTGAAAAGGTTTTAGCAGATACTATTGCTCGCTGGCGTAGATTAAGAGGAGATAATGTTTTTTTCTTAACTGGAGTTGATGAAAATGCACAAAAAAATGTACAAGCAGCAGAAAAAGAAAAAATTCCCGTTAAAGAATTTATTGATAAAAATGCAAATTTTTTTATAGATTTGTGTAAGAACCTTAATCTATCCAACGATTATTTTATTAGAACTACTGCAAAAGAGCATTCAATAATTGTTCAAAAAATAGTTAAAAAAATTATAGATAACGGAGACATTTACAAAAAAACATATGAAGGTCTTTACTGCACTGGGTGCGAAACATATTATACAGAAAAAGATTTGATCAACGGAAAATGTCCTGAGCATAATAAATCTCTTGAATTAAGAAAAGAAGAAGCTTATTTTTTTAAGTTGGGAAAATTCAAAAATGATTTAATAAAAATTATTCCTAAATATATAATTCCAACATCAAGAGCTAATGAGATACTTTCTAGAATAAACGAAGATGGATTATCCGATATTTGTATCAGTAGAAAAGGAGCTAAATGGGGGATAGATTTTCCAAATGACTCAGAATATAAAATTTGGGTCTGGGTAGATGCATTGATAAATTATATCTCTGGGTTAAAAAATAACGAAGAATATTGGCCTGCTGATTTGCATGTTGTTGGGAAAGGAATTAATTGGTTTCATTCTGTAATTTGGCCTGCTATTTTACTTTCATCAGGATATGAACTTCCAAATAAAGTTTTAGTTCATGGTTATCTGAATTTGCAAGGACAAAAAATTTCCAAGAGTTTAGGCAATGTGATTGACCCTATTGTTTTAATTGAAAAATACGGAGTTGATTCTGTTCGTTATTCTCTTTTAAGATGTTCTGTATTTGAAGATTCAGATTTTTCCGAAGATATTCTGATTGAGAGAAATAATAAAGAACTAGCGGATAAATTTGGAAACTTGATAAGTAGAGTAGCGACACTTACGGAGAAATATGGAATTGATAAATGCGAAAATAAATTATTAAAAAAATTAAAATTAAAAGAAATTGAAAAGTACTTTGAAAATTATGAATTAGATAAGGCATTAAGTGAAATATTTTCTTTTATTGATTCTTGCAACGAATATGTTCAGAAAACACAACCTTGGAAATCGGGAGACAAAAAAGTTTTGTATGAACTTTGCGATTCAATAAAAGCTATTGCAATTTTGCTTTCTCCATTTATTCCAGCAACTTCTGAAAAAATTGCAAAGCAATTTGGATTTAATCTTGATTATAAAGAAATTGAAAAACCTTTGAAAGTAGGAAAGATTAAAAAATTGGAGATTTTGTTTCAAAAAGTGGGTTCTTTTGAAAAAAGAACCTAACATGGTAGAAAACCTGAAGGAAATATAGTAACATAAAATAAATAAAAAATGAAAATTCTCATTGGCTGTCCGACTTATGAAAGATATAGATATTGCGTGGATTTGTGGATTAAAAGGGTAAAAGAAATACAAGAATATTCCAAAGAGCATCAAATAGATTATTTGCTTGTTGATAATTCTCCTACTGATGTTTTTTACAATGAACTAAAAGAAAAAAATGTTGATATTGTAAAAGCACCTTATTTTCCAGATGTTAGAGAACGAGTGATTCATTCTCGAAATATAATAAGAGAAAAATTTCTTAGTGAAAATTATGATTTTTTCTTTTCTTTAGAACAAGATGTAATCCCCCCAAAAGATATTTTAGAAAAATTGTTGAAACATAATAAAGAGATAGTTTCTGCCTATTATTCAAAGCTCGTTTCGGTAGTATTAAGAGATAATGAAACTGGTGAACTCAAAAACGCAGTCATTGAAATAGCTTTAGTTTGGTTAAAATCTGATGGTGAAAAAATAAGAAGGGCTAACCCTCAAGAAGTTTTGAATAAAGGATTAATTAAAGTTGGAGGATATGGAGTAGGATGTGTTTTAATTAAAAGAGAAGTTTTGGAAAAAATAAAATTTGAATACAAGTCTGATAAAAAAGCTTTTGATGATATGTTCTTTTGTGATGATGCTGAAAAAGCAGGTTATAGCTTATTTTTAGA
The DNA here is from genome assembly GCA_038045905.1 of Nanobdellota archaeon. Taxonomy (GTDB): domain Archaea; phylum Nanobdellota; class Nanobdellia; order Pacearchaeales; family GW2011-AR1; genus RBG-13-33-26. The sequence continues at coordinate 3,406 of JBBSXF010000038.1, read as the reverse complement.
TTCTAATATAAAAGTTATTCATCTTAATAAGTCGTGGGATAGAGATACTGTTTAGGGTTTTTAGAAAATTTTATAAGTTCTATTAAATAATTAAATAATATGGAAAACATTGTAAATTTTTCAGAATGGGAAAAACTTGATTTAAGAGTCGGGCAGATTGTTGAAGTTGAAGACATTGAAGGAGCAGACAAGCTTTGGAAATTAACTATCGATTTGGGAGAAGAAATTGGAAAAAGAACAGTTTGTGCTGGGATTAAAAAGCATTATTCAAAAAAAGAACTAAACGGAAAGAAAATTGTTTTATTCACAAATCTCGCTCCGAGAAAGTTAAAAGGAATTGAAAGTCAAGGAATGGTTTTAGCAGCAGTAAGTTCAGATGAAAGTCAAATAATTCTTCTTGCTCCTGAAAAAGATATTGAAGTCGGAGCAAAAATTAGATAAATTTTTGCTGACTCTTTGAATTAAAGATATCGTAAGTAAAATTAGATAGAATAATCTTCCACTATTTCCAATTCTTTACCATAAACCGATTTAGAACTAATTAGTTTTGATGAACCTTCTTGGTAATAACGTACAATATAACATACTTCTCTTCTGCTTCTGTCAAAATACATTTCTATCTTTTTCCAAATTTTTCCATCATTTAAAGGAGGCAGATTTTCTAATTTTTTTAAATATTTTTCTAAACATAATATTTTCTCTACATCTTCTTGAGAATAATCTCCTGGAGGAAATCTATATTGAGTTTCCATAAATGACAAAAAATATAAATTCTTTTATTAAGATTTATCCAATCTGAAATATACTTTATTTCTTGAACTTCATTCTTTTAAGAATTCTGCTTAACAATCTTTCTTTGTCCTTGTCTGAGTCATATTCAATATCTAGAAGCTTTGCTGCAATTTCTTTGTAAGCTCTTGATGCATCGCTCTTTGGATGTGTGTGAACGACAGCATCTTTTAACCCTAATGCTTTTTGCACGCTGATATCTTCAGGAATCATCCCTAAAATTGGAACTTCCAGCATTTCTTTTACCGTATCTGGTTGCATTTCAAAATCATTTTTTCTAACTCTTGTTACTATCACCCCTAAAATTGATTTTTTCATTTGCTCTGCTAATTTTATTGTTTTTAGAGCATCTGTCAATGCAGGCATTTCTGGATTTGTAACAATAATCAATTCATCTGCCATGTGAATTAATGAAAGTGCTTCATTTCCTAAACCTGCAGAGCTATCTATTATTACATAATCTGAAATTTTTCTAAAATCTTCTTTGTAGTCTTTTATTCTTTCAATTTTTATTTTGCTTAATTGTTTTATTGATAGAGAAGAAGGCATTATTTTCATTCCAGATTCATGTTCATAAACCGCTTCAAAGGCATCTGCTTTCCCAAGCAAAACATGATTAAGACTAACTGGAACTTCTGGAGAATCTAAGTGAATTCCAACATTCGGAGTTGTTAAGTTTCCATCAATTATAAGAACATCTTTGCCAAAATAATTCATTGCTGCTCCTAAATTTATTGTGGTAGTAGTTTTTCCTACCCCCCCTTTACCAGAAGTGATTACAATTATTTTTTTCATTTTTTTAATGTAAAGCAAGAACTTTACATTGAGAGAAATTGCTTTACTTTGCTTATAAATTTTTCTAGTAACTCTGCATATTCCTTGAGTTTCTCGAGATTGACATCTATTTCTTTCCCTTGGTAAAAAATCTTTAAGGCAACATTTTTTCTAAATTCTCCAATTCTCTCTGTTCTTAATTCTTTTATTTTTCTGAACATTTCATATAGCTCAATTACTTCCAACATTTCCTTATCTTTCTTGAATAAATTTTTTGCTTCTTTTATCATGTTTACCGGATTTGTTGGAATAGATGAAATCTTCTTTTTCTTTTTTGCATACTCAAACATTTTCTCCAAGCTTGTTTCAATCATCTTTTTCCATCTTAGAATTAGATTCATAATTACATCGCACGTTTTTGTATATTTTAAGCTGACATACAATAGATGGTCTGCACTTATTTTTTCTTGAATTATTTCTTCCATAACAACCCCCATAGAAGTGTATTTTAGGAAGGAGATGAAGTATTTATACTTTTCTTTATAAATGGGAATTTATATCACAAACTTTCCGTTTTTGTAAATTAGAATTTTCTCCCTGTTTTTTAAGTGTGCAATAACTTCTCTATCCGATGTGGAGATTATATCTGTATGAATTACTGACTTGTTATATCCCATCTCTTTCCATTGTTCCTCTGTTATGGATGATGTATCTTTTGGATATGACTCTTTGTAAGAATTTCCAATAGCAATATGAAAGTTTCCGTATTTTCCCCCAAAATTTTCATCAAATAATGTTTCTGCCATAAATTTGTCTATTCTTGAAAAAGTAATGTCTGTTAGAGAGAACTCTCCGATTTTATCTGCCCCGTCCACTTTAATCATTTCTTTTAGAATCTCTTCTCCTTTTTGTGCGGATCTTTTTACTACTTTTCCTTTTTTTTATTCTTAATATATTCCCTTTACCACATTTCAATCTCGATATAATGGCTGATCAAATTTTGCATATCCCTCTGTTAATTTGCAATTTGGAGAAATAAAAATTTCAAAACTTGGAATATTTCTTCCTGTTGCCCCAATCCAGTTTCTATTTTCTCCAATTCCTATAATTAAATTTGTCCCTTTTGATTTAACTTCTAATTTTTCTATTTCTAATTTATTTAATTTTTCTATTAATCCTGTTATTCTTAAATGAGATTCTTTCCACTTTTCAACTGGATTGCTTTCTGAAAGATAGCCTGCTTTGATTATTTGACTCCAACATTCTTCTAATGTCAAATTTGCTTCTTTAGCCATTTCTTCTGTAGCATAGAGAGCTAATGTCCAAGTTAATTTTCCCTGCATTTCTTTTTCATCTCTCCATTCAGAATACGGCTTGAAATTTTCTTTGTTTAGCATTATCTTTTTGGGGTCTATTCCTTCTAATTCATGCTTATTTGTTTCTGCAATAATTGTTATAAAGTGGTCTACTTGTTCGACTCTTCCTTTAAGATATTTTTCTGGAAAAAATTTTAGTTGATTTTCATTGGCTAATTCAAAAAATTCTCTTTGCATTTCATCTGGAAGATATTGTATTATCGGATATGCTCCTGCTTTTAAGACTGCCCGCCTTAAATGAATTAACATTGGTTTTGCACATTCTGGAACTTGGAGTATGACTGTCTCTTTTTCTTTAATTCCCTCCCCGCTATTTAAAGCAAAATTAACTAAGACATTTGCATATTTTTCTAAAATTTCTTCAGAGGGAATGTATTTTTCTTTTTCCATTTTTTAGCTTAATTTCATAATAGCGTCTGCTAAATCCCCTGTTTCTTCCAATGCTTTTTTTGCTTCTGCTTTACTGC
>JBBSXF010000037.1:17206-21900 GCA_038045905.1 Nanobdellota archaeon | reverse complement strand
TTTTAAAAAATTTAGTGATTCTTTTTCCAAAAAATAAAATTCCTGCATTTTTTAAGTTTCCTCTTTCTAATAAATCTAAATTTTTTAAAATCTCCAATTTAGAAAGGTTGTCTGTTATTTTAGATTTCTCTAAAAAAGATTTAAATTTTTCATTATCAAAATCTTCTTCAATATTAAAATCACTATTAATTTTTTCTTCAAATCGCATCTTTCCTTCTTCTTTTGCTAAACTGAAAATTTCCTCTCTTTTCATTTTCTGGGAATTTGGTCCAACTCTGAGATAGAATCCAGAAGAACAAGAATAAGGCTTATTGCTGCCTTCTTCAACTTCAACAATTAAAACATTATCAAACGCGTTGATATTTATTTTTATATTTGGGTCGCAATTTCTTGCAATATCCTGAACTTCTGATTTTAATTTGTTTGTTATATCTATTCCTTTAATTTTTCCATTATCCGAGATTCCTAAGAATATCTTTCCACCAGTTGAATTTGCAAAAGCAGTCATCTCTTTAGCCAAGTCTCCAGAAAATCTTTCTTTAAATTCTATGAATTGTCCTTCTCCTTCTTTCATAATAAACTCAAACGTTTTTTTATCCATTATCTCTCCCATTTACAAAAAAATAACTTTGAGTAGAATCAGATTTATTTGCAATATTAAAAATTCCACTTCCAGCACTAACAAAATTAAACATGCAGATTATAAAAACTAAACCGATTATTAAAACTAAAAATTTCTTTTCGGATTTCTTATTTAATATTTTATTTTTCATCTTTCATCCTTAATTTTAATTCTTTTGCCAAAGATTCTGCTTTGTTCAAATTTTCCTGAATATTTTTAATATTTAAATCTGCAAATATGCTTATATTTCCATAATCTGCCTGCATTCTCAAATCATATAAAACCCTAAAAAGAGAGTAATATTCTTTTCCCAATAATTCAGAAGATAACTCCCATAATTTCTGGTGATTTTTCGGAACATCTCTTTTTTTAAAATAAATATAAGAAATAACCGCCTTTTCAAAAGCAAAATAAAGCCGGTTTGTAGAAGTTCTCCCGCTTGAATTTATATTTTTCCTAACTGCATCAAAAAACTCTTCAGCAATTTTCATTTCATTTAAATAATTCTTTTCCAATTTCCCCCCCTATTGTTTTTAATTCGTTAAGATTATTTATTTTGTATTTATTTCTAAAAAATCCAACTGCTTCAGATTTTGTCTCAGGATTAAAATTATTCATATAACAATATACGTAGGAAAGATTTAAGACAGAATTATTAAATGCTATTTGGAAGTCCTCAGAACTTTGATTTTTTACTGCTTCAAATATCCAATCGAGAAATTCAAAATACTGAAATTTTATTTTATCTTTAATTTCAAAATAAGATGATTGATAAATTACTATTCCAGTAAATATATTTTCTATGTTTAACTCTGCCTGATGAATATTTATAATAATTCCAAACACTCTTTCTATTTTTTCCCTTAAATCTGAAAGAGATTTAATAAAATTTGTATCCAAACCTTTTCCCAGCAAAAGAAAGTCTATATCATTAAATTTTTTCTCTTTCAAAGCACTTCCAAATAATATAACTGATTTTACTTTGGTCTTTCCTGTAATTCCTGAAATAAAAACCTGACTAATTAATTTAACAAAGGAGTCAAGGGATTTAAATGCAAAAGAATCAAGATAATATTTAAAGTTAAGAGTATAATTATCAATCACAGGACTTATCAAGTTTTGATTTCCATTCTTTTTGACTTTTATCATTCCGTTTTTTCCAAGCCAGTTTATCGCACTAAAAGCAGAATTTCTTCCTGTTTTGGTTTCTTGAATAATTTTCTCTATAGATTTCTCCTGTCTCTGGAAAAGAACATTCTCCATAATTTTCATCATACTTTTTTGATACTTTATCATATTATTTTAATACTTATATATACCTTTTTAATACTTATAAATCTTTTGTTGCCTCCTAAATTTTTCATTTTCTCATTTTTTCCTTGTTTTCTTTTAGTCATTTTTTATTATATTCTTTTTTTATTTTGTTTTTTACATTTTAGCTTTTCTTTTTTAAAAGAAAAGCTAATTTCCTCTTTCTACCATTGTAGTTTCTTTCTTCCCTTAAAGAAACCCATTTTTAACCTCATAAATCAAATAAGTATTACATAACTACTTTCTCCTATTCTTGCTTCCACATTTGAACTAGATACATTCATAGTTCCATTTACTTGTAATTTATATGTCGGGCTTGTTGTTCCTATTCCTACATTTCCCAAGAAATAATTAGTTCCTGTTCCTGAAACATTCAAATTTCCCCCAACATAGGTATTATGTGCAATAATATCATTTGCAATAAAATTATGGGTGTTTTCAATTGCCAAGTCATAAACATGCTGGGCAGGATGTTGTTTAATAGAAGCTATTTTATCAAAATAAAAGTCATTGTTAGAAACATTTAAATATTTCTTGCTATTACCTTCATTTATGGCTGAAATATCTGTAAAAATACCTGATGAGTTAGAATTCTCAATTAAACAAATACCGAACATAGAATGGTCCATATTAGCAAGCAAATTAATTAAGTCAAAATTAGACAGATCTGTACATTTCCAAAGAATCGTTTCTAAATCTAAGTTAACTGAAGAAGATGTTGAAGAGTTATCTGATAAAATAAATAAAGCATTATCAAAAAGATACTTAGAATGATTAAAGATGAAAATAGTAGTTGATGTCAATGTCATTCTTTCTTCATTGCTAACAAAGTGAGATTCATCTGAAGTATTCAAACTTAATTTTATATTTAACAAATTTGATTTTGTGGCTCCAGAGTTCTTATTGACAGAACTAGAAAAGCACAAAGAAGAATTTTCTAAGAAGTCCAAGTTATCCAAGGAAGAATTTGATGAAGCTTTCGAATTTATATTAGAGCAGATAACTTTAATTTCAAAATCAGAGTTCTCAAAATATGTCCTAAAAGGAGAGAAACTTTTGTCAGAACACCTGAAAGATGTGCAATATCTTGCACTGGCATTAAAACTTGGATGTCCTATTTTCTCTGGGGATAAAGTATTAAAGAAATTGCTTTCTAAAACTTCTGTAGAAGTATTATCTCCTAAAGAAATGCTAAGCAAGTTAGGGATAGCGATATAATCTCCTTTTTCTAATTCTTTAACCTTGACCCATTTGGAAGAAACATTTAAATATTCTTTGCTGTTTTGATTTAACATGGAAGAAATAACAATCAAATTAGATATACCTGCAGAATTCAAACAAGAATTTAGTTTAGCATTAACAAAAGTTGTAGATTCTTTAATTAAAGAGTTACAATTTTCAATAGTTAAAGACATAGTATCAAAGTCTAAATTCACTGAGCAAGATGCAGATAAATTTTCAGATAAAGTTAAATTGTCAATGAGTTCTAATCTTTTAAATAAAGGATTATAATAAATGAAAGCAGTTCTTGATGCAAATGTGCTTTTTAGAACATTAATTTCTTCAGGAGAAATTTTAGAAATAATCTTTAATGATAAGTTGCAATTATTTGCCCCGCTAAAACTCAAACAGGAATTTCTCAAAAATGAAAAAGAAATCCTGTCTAAATCAAAATTATCTAAAGAAGAATTCAAATTATTGTCTTCGTTGATATTAAATAAAATTGAATTTGTGCCTTTAAAAAAATATAAATCTTTTATCCCTAAAGCAAAACAATTATTAAAAGAACATCCAAAAGATGAAGAATTTGTAGCCTTATCTTTATTTGAAAAATCACCACTTTGGACATATGAATCAAGATTATTTGAAATAGGAGTTTCTATTTCAACAAAACAATTATCAGAAAAATTAGCTAAAGAATCATCTTGAACAGCAATTTCCATTCCATTTTTTAAATTGCCAACACTAATCCATCTCTTGCAATATTCCCCATTAAATTTATTATACTCTTTATTCCAGACATCATTTTCATAATTTTTGCAATCTCTTTCAGCATTAACTTTAACTAAATAAGGATGTTCAGAGGTTGTATTTATGCATTTGCCAGATTCAGTGCATAATTCATAGATTGGCTTTTCTCCCATATCTAATAACGCCTTAACTTTATTTGAAACAATTTTTCCTGTTTTTTCATCTAAAGATAAAACTTCATCGCCAGATTTAACATCAACTACTTTTTTCTTTGAACCATCAGCCATTGAAATCATGGAGTTTTCAGCAACACAATGACCTGTAATATTTCCTGTTCCTACCACATTTAAAGTATGGGTCGGGCTTGTTGTTCCTATTCCTACATTACCAGAAACATTAACAATAGTAAGATAATCATACTTTGTCCCTGCAATTGTATTTCCAATTCTTAATTTCCCTCTATCTGCACTTGCTCCCGACGAACCATCAAAAGACCATGTAGTTCCCATAGTATTATTAAATCTTAAATATGGATATAAAGCTTCAACCCAAACTCCTGCTTCTCCAGTATTATCTTTAATATGTAATTTAGATGATGGATTAGATAATCCTATTCCTACATTTCCCGTATTATAATCTACAAAAAAAGAGGATGAACCGACATGATAAATAAAATTATCAGTATAATCAGTAATCCAAAAACTATTATCTCTTATATCAAAAGTTATGCCAACAGGAGCAGGAGTTGCACCTGCAAAGCTTGCTGGAAATCCATCTGACTGATTAACTC
>JBBSXF010000037.1:0-17106 GCA_038045905.1 Nanobdellota archaeon | reverse complement strand
CCATCTGACTGATTAACTCCTAAACTACTTACATGATAAATAAAATTATCAGTATCATCAGCAATCCAAAAACTATTATCCCTTAAATCTTGAGTTATACCATAGGGAGCAGGAGTTGCACCTGCAAAGCTTGCTGAAAATCCATCTGATTGATTAACTTTATTATATCCTGCTATACTTACATTACCTTTATTATAAGAAACAACATTTGAGGTTTTTGAATTTTTATTCCAATAGCTTAAAAGATTTGTATTATTATTTATCCAAACTGTTCCAGAGAAATTTCCCTGTCCTCTTACATCTAAAGTTTGTGAAGGCGTTGTCGTCCCGATGCCGACGTTGCCGGTTTGCATCATTACCATCTGATAAGCAGGGAAAGCGGCATTCCCAATGAAATGAAAGACTTTGTCATCTGCATTACCATCGCTGGTAACTTTTAGTGCGGTAACCGCAGTACCTACTTTACCAACTATTTCGAGATCAGCTCCCGGTTCCGTCGTCCCGATGCCGACGTTGCCGAGCCTATTTATGACCATTGCGTCCACATGCGTTACACCATCAGAATCAGCGATATTAAACCTTAAATACTCACTTCCTGCACCAGTAGGAGCATACAATTGCATTGCTGCCAACGGAGTATTCGCTAAACCATTTAATTTCATTTGAAACTTTGCGTTTGGTGCACTCGTGTCATCAGTAATTGCCTGGACATTCAAATCGTCCCCTTTTATTTCCAGCTTCGCTCCCGGTCCCGTCGTTCCTATTCCTACATTTCCTGTTGTATTTTGAATAAAAAAATCAGTTGCAATTCCTGTTTCTGTTATATGAAATCCCCCAAGAGTATTTGCTACTCCCATGTGAAAATTAACATTAGGTCTATCTGTATCATTAAATCTTAATTCTGGAATTGTTCCTGTTATTTGTAACATTGCTTGTGGGCTTGTTGTTCCTATTCCTACATTCGTCCTATTCATAAAAATGCTGTTTCCCAATGTGATATTTGCTCCGCTGTCTAATGTAAGATTTCCTGAAATATTTACATTTCCATAAACATTTAAAGTATGAGTCGGGCTTGTTGTTCCTATTCCTACATTTCCCCCATTTGGCATAAGAGAAAGAGGACGAGAACTCCAACCAGTTGCTGGGTCTAAAGACTGAATAACAGATGCATCATTTGTAGAAGAAGTTCCAAGTAATAATCCAACATCTGACGCTCCATCAACAATTCTTAAGCCATAAGTGTTTTCATCTGTTATAACTGTTGTATCTTTTACAATTTCTAATTTTCCAACTGGGTCTCCTGTTCCGATGCCGACGTTGCCGTTCATTCCTAATACAAGACTCGACCCATCAATCCTAATAGGCAAACTGTTCCCGTAAGTATCCATATGAAGACCATAAGTAGCATCATGATAGATATTCCCTTCAGCAATCGTTGGGCCTTCAAATCTAATATACCCATGTGAACCTGCGTTGACACCCAATGTCAACATTGCATCTGGCGCCGTCGTTCCTATGCCGACATTTCCTGTCGTCTGATTTATTCGCATTCTTTCAAGATTATTTGTTCCGAAAATTAATGATTTATCCGTATAAGTTCCAATTAACAATCCTTGCGAGTCTGCTCCTGCTGAATATAAAATAGACTTATTTGCTGCAAGTTGCCCAAAGTATGTATCTGTCCTTTGAGAACCTAAAGTTATGTAGTGAGCATATGCAGAGTTATCTGCCTGAGTTTGAAATCCTCCAAAAGTAGTAGAAGTTCCATTTGACAAGACATTTCCAAAAACAGTTAAAGGATTATTCGGTGAAGTTGTTCCTATTCCTACGTTTCCTGTGCTTCCATCAAATATTGCAATTTCAGTCCCTTTACCATTAGCAATAATTAAATCTCTAAATTGAGTAGCTCCATTAGCATATCCACGAAAATTTATCCACCCTGCAACATCTGCATTATTTCCATAATTAAAGTTTAATGTGTTTCCTACAGTATTATAAAATCCATTACCTGCTGTGTCTTGAACATTAAGATTTACAGCATTTGTAGCCCCAGAAATATTAACATTTCCTACAACTTCTAACTTTGCTCCTGGGCTTGTTGTTCCTATTCCTACATTGCTTCCTATCTTATTTAAGATAACATTTGTTCCTGATTGATTCCAAGGAGCATTATTAAATAATGTATCATTGTAAATTAAAACTTTTTGGTCAAAAGAAGTATTTGCAATTAAAGAATAAGTCCAATTATATTGATTAATAGAAAGATTGGCAATCATTGAAGCTGTTGCATTATAAAGTTGTCCGATTGTTCTGGTATTGTTAATCATATCAACATATTGCTGTATTGTTGTATTTGCCTTCTGATTAAAAGAAGTATTAGCAATTAAAGAATAAGTCCAATTATATTGATTAATAGATAAATTAGCAATCATTGAAGCAGTTGCATTGTAAAGAACTCCGATATTTGCTGTTGTGTTTAATGCAGTAATTCTTCCATTTACATATCCAGTATCATTCAAAGCAGTAATTAAAATTCCTTCATTCCCATAATATAATGTTCCATTTACGATTATATCTCCCCCCGCATAAATGTTCCTCCATCTAAGACTTGAATTTCCTATATCAAATCTATTGTCCCACCCATAAGTGGGCATAATAGAACTATTAACCTGCAATTGATTTATTGATATTCCAGTAATATTGTAAAAATAACCTGTTTGTGCATAAATATTTCCATTAGATATGCTTACCCCCCCGCTTTCCCATCCATTATTAAAATCAACATTTCCAAATCTCATATTTGTCCCATTAAGCAATTGTTGAGCAGTTCTTGTATTATTAATCATATCAACATATTGCTGTATTGAAATATTTGCCTTCTGATTAAAAGAAGTATTGGCAATTAAAGAATAAGTCCAGTTAAGTTGATTAATAGACAGATTAGCTATTTGTGAGAATGTCCAATTATACTGATTTATAGATAAATTAGCAATCATTGAAGCGGTTGCATTATAAAGAACCCCGATATTAGCTGTGGTATTCAAGGCAATTATCCTCTCGTCAGTATAAACATTCGCAGGAATTGTTTGGTTGTAATTATAAGTATAAATTCCAGTTGAATTAATTAAATTTTGTATAAATGCAAGATTAACTATTGAGTTTATAAAACTTGAAAGCCATGATTCTTTTATATTAAGAAGATTATCTGAATTTTCCATCTGCGTTGCATTAAAGTTTGAAAGTCCTATCCAATGTGCAGAATTATTAGCGTAAAAAGTATAGGGATTTCTTGCAAGCTTGGAAGCATTAATTAAAACATTGTTTCTGTAATAGCAAAGCCAATATTGATCGGAATAATTAAGATTAGTATTTTCAAGATAATAAGAAATTATCCCTCTTGAATCAGTTGTTAAATTTGTAAAATTTGTATAAACAATATTCAAACAATCATTAGTAGTGGAAATGTTAAAAGTAAAATTAAAAGTCCCAGTATTAACATCTCCACTTGAATTTATAACTTGAATATTTAAGTGCAAATTATTCTCAACTGCCACAGCAGAAATGAAATTTAAACTAAAAAATAATACAAAAACGGATAAAATTAGAACATTATATTTTTTCATGCTTTTCTCCTGTTCTAATTTTTTGAACAAACGTTCTAATTTTTTGAACAAATTCTTCTGCTTTCTGAATTGTCTCGTCTGCAAGACTTTCAGTAATGCTTTCAGCATCGCCATAAACATTTTTATTTCTTATAACCCTTATCTTGTTAAAATACTCAACTAAATTGTGTTCAAAATTTGCTTCTTTCAAAAATTCAAAAACTGCCTTATGATGCTCTTTCCCAATAGGTCGGTAACCAAGCAAAAACATGAACTCTCTCGAAGATAATAAAATAGCATTATAAGCAATATTTAATGCCCAATCAAAATGCCCAGATAAGAATATGTCTCTCGCTGCATCAAGATCTTTTTCAGATTCGCTAAAATCAGGCTCTTGTTTTTTATTCAATTTTTCTATTATTTTATTCTCTAGCAATTTTTCGAAGTTCATTTTCATCCCCTTTTATCATTAAAATTTTTCCTGAAAAAATTTCATAAGCAAATTTTCCTTTTTTTCTTTCTTCAAATTCATGAAGATTCCAAATAATAGGATTAATATTCCTCCCTATTATTTTTTCTGCAGGATTCAATAATTTTATCGCTTCCGACAAGCTTATCTTCCCAATAATAAGTAAATCAAGGTCACTCTCTGAATTAAAGTTCCCTTTTGCAAAACTTCCAAAAATCAAAGCAAATTCGATATCTTTTTTAGTTAATGCCTCTTTTATAGGATAAGCAATAAAATCGGTTTTCAAAAAGATTTGTTTCAATTCTTCAAAAAAAGGATTTGATTCATTTAAAATAATTTTATTTTTTTGTTTCTTAATAATATCAATTTCCGCAAGATTGTCGAATTCTCTTTTAACTGCACTTGGAGATAAGTTTAATTCTTTAGCAGTTTCCCTAAGATAAGTCTCTTTTTTTTTAAAGAAAAGATATCCTAAAATTTTAATTCTCGCTTTTGAAGTAAATAATTTATCAAGCATTCTTAGAAAAATTAACAAATAGTATAATCCCCCTTTTTATCATTTTAAATTCAAGCTTTGGATATTTATAAACCTTATTGGAAATGTAAGGTAAAAAGTTTACCTACAAGAAAAATGTCGTCGGTAAAAAAAATGGAAACTAAAGATTTTGTGCGGTAAAAATTCAATTCATTTTTTTCGTTAATTCTTATTTTATTAGCTCCTTTTTTTCTTTTGAAATGTTAAATTGTACTTCAAATAAAAGTAATATTGGTCTCATCTTAAACCAAAAAGCATCATTCTACTAAACCTCTGCTAAAACTACTTGCCCAAAGTTAAATTTCATCCCAAATTTCATTATTTGTATTATCCCATAGTTCTTTCATTTTCGGTTGTTGAATTTTATGTAAGAACTCATCATATTGGTTTCTTTTTTTAAGAATTATAAATGTTTTAGCCATTTTTCCCAATAATTCATTATAAGTTTGTCTTGGATGATCTTTTGCTTCTTTAAGCAATTCAATTAGTTTTTTATCAATTAAAATGGTTTAATCATTTGTCATAGATAATTAATTATATACCGATTAGATATAAATGTTTTTATCTTAATTTTACAAAAAATATTTGAAAAAAATTGAAAAACAAGAAATTTAAATAGAGTAAGATTGTCATAAAATAGTAAAAATTGTACGAGCCTATAAATCTGAGAAGGTTTTGGCGATAAGATACGAGCCTATAGCTCAGCCAGGTCAGAGCACTGCTCTTATAAGAGTATAGTCCGTTAGGGCTGTATAAGACTTAGAAAAAACTAAGAAAGGCAGGGGTCCACAGTTCAAATCTGTGTAGGCTCATTTATCTTTAAATGTAAAAGAAATCTTTTTAAATTTCTTGAGAAATATGATACATTCCTTCCATATTAGAATTTTTTAGTTTTCTTAATGCTTTTTCTTCAATTTGACTTACTCGCTCATAACTTAAATTAAAAACCTTACCAAGTTTTCTTAAAGTTTCTCTTTCAATTCCATTTAATCCAAATCTAGCTTCTATGACTTGAAATTCCCTTGGAGTAAGAGTTTTTTTAAGACAATCTAGCATTTCTCTTGAAAATATTTCTTCAGTAGATTCTTTAGAAGGATTAGGGTAATTAGATGAAATAACAGAACAAATAGTATCCCCTTGAGAATCTCCAGAAAAAAGTAGAGCATCTAAAGAAGAAACTTCTGAAAGAGTCAATAATTTTTCTGATTCTCCAATAGATAAATTCACTTCGCTAGATAAAGTGGGTAAATTTTTTCCTTCTTCTAACCCCTTTATAATCTTGTGAAGTTTAGATACTTTATTTGTCGGAATTCTAATCACTCTAGAATTATCAGTAAGATATTTAAAAATTGCCTGTCTTATCCACCAACAAGCATAAGAAGAAAATTTAGCTCCTTTATCTGGGTCATATCTTTCGACTGCTTCACAAAGTCCAACATTTCCTTCATTGATTAAATCTAAGAAAGAAGTTCTTTTAGAAAAGTAGGGTCTAGCAATAAAAACAACAAGTCGCAAATTATGTTCAATTAATTTGGCTTTAGCTTTACTATCTCCGTTTTTGGCTTCAATCCCAATCTTTATTTCTTCATCAACAGTTAAGCGAGGAATTTTCCAAATTTGAGAAAGATAAATATTTAAAGGATCATCATCGTTTACTGAATTATGAAGATAATTTCTCATAAATACAAAATAATTTAACCCTTTAAAAAACCAGCGATATTAAAAATAGTGAATTCACCAGCCTTGAGCATAAATTTAAAGGGAAAATGTGTAAGCTCATTTATATTTATCAAAAAATGAATTCTCCATTAGTTATGTTTAAAAACTAAATTTTTCTTTGATTATCACATCTCATTAAGATAACAAGCCCCGTTAGTCTAAAGACGTAAAGTCAAGACTTCCGGAGTAGGAAGATATAAGCCCCGTTAGTCTAGAGGCCAAGGATTCAGCCCTTTCAAGGCTGAGACCCGAGTTCGAATCTCGGACGGGGCAAATTTATTTTATTTCAAATCCTTAATCATATAAGTATCTTTTAAAGAATAACCCAAATTTTTGTAATATTGTCTAACCCCTACTCCAGAAATAACAGAGATTATTTTGATTTTTTGTTTATTAGCTATTTTTTCAGCTTCTTCCATAAGCCATTTTCCCAACCCTTTATGTTGAATAGCATTAAAGTTTTCTTCATGAAGATTAAGAGATTTTCCATAAATATGAAGTTCCCTAATCAAAGCATTCCCTTTAACAATTCTTAACCTCAAAAGTCCAAAAAGGACATCTTCTTTATTTACAATTTCAAGAAAATACTCCTCCCCATCAGAAGCAGAATATTTTGTAATTTTTAATCTCAATTCTTGATTAATGTCTTTTTGATTAAATCCAATTTCACGAAATCTAATTTCTTTTATTTTATTTTTATCCTTTCTAAGTTTTTCTTCAACATCTTTTCTTAAATCTATTTTAGTTGTTCCAGAAACAAGATATTCTGGAGGAATTTCTCTCATAATTCTCATAACCCTGCAATAACGCGGAACAATTTTCATCATTTTTATCAGCAAATCTTGAATTTGCTCTTTTGTATAAGGTTTGTATTTCTTTTTCCAATATTCCTTCTCTAATTCAGAACCCTTGATTACTTGACATGGATAAATTTTCAATTGGTCTGGTTTAAAATTTTCATCAGAAAAAATCTTTTTGAATAAATTTAAATCTTTTTCTGGACTACTCCCAGGTAATCCAGGCATTATATGATAACCAACCTTAAACCCTGCATTTTTTAATTCCCTCGTGGCATCAATAACATCTTTTACAAAATGTCCTCTTTTAACTTTCTTGTAAATCTTATCATCAATAATCTGTACTCCAAGCTCAACTCTTGTAACTCCAAATTCCCTCATTTTTGAAATATGTTTAACGCATTCATCTGGGCGAGTCTCAACACACAACGCAACACACCTATGTTTTACTTTTTCATTTAATTTTTGTGCTAAAATTAAATTTTTAGAATTTTTTTCATTTAAAGCATCATAACATCTTTTAATAAAATTATACTGGAATTTTTCTGGATATTGCAAAAAAGTCCCGCCCATAATAATTAATTCAATTTTTTCTGTTGGATGATGCATTGCTTGAAACGCTTTTATTCTTGCTTCAACTTGCTTATAAGAATCATAATTAACGTGAGATGCACGCATAAAAACAGGACTTTTTGGAGTATAACTTTGCGTGGCATTCAAATTAGGACAATAAGTGCAAGTTCCGTGTTTGCAAAGTCTTGGAGGGAGCATTACTGCCACAGGGGTTATGCCTGAAATTGTTTTTGTCGGCTTTCTAATTTCATTTTTCTTTGGAGTTAACATATAAAAATCAATTAAGAAATCCTATTTAAATTAAACTAAACTTATCTTTTCTTTTTATTCTTTACAATAAAATAATAAATCAATGCTCCGATAATTCCTGTAAATACTAAAACTAAAACCCAAATAATTTTCTCACTATCGTCTTTGAATTTTCTCTTCACGCAATCAACCAGCATTAAAATCCAAAAAACAAATGCAAAAATCGTAATTCCTGCACATATTAAAAAAAAGAATATCCAAGTTACCCCAAAACCATTCATCATATTAGTGAAAACCATAATAAATATAATTAAAAGAAGTTTAAAAATATATGTGACGAACTAGTTAAATACTCAAGAGATAGAACTGTTGTCAAGTTAGAGGGTCATCCTATTTTTATATCTCACCTCTTTTCTCCAAATAAAATTTTAAGTATCCCAAAAATTCTTTTGAATTTGCAAAATAATTTAGATACGCTTTTTTTAGTTCTTCAACAGAATTTGCTCCAACAAGAACAACATCTTTATCTTTACTATTACTTTGTAATTTTTCTGCTTCTAAATAATGCTCTGTTGCAATGGTTTCCCCTTCTTCGGGATAACCTCTAATGCTTAAATTCGGTTTTGTTTCATCCGATACATCTAACTCCAACAAAAAAAATTTCCATTCTTTAAGTTTTGGTTCTATAACTTTCAATGCTTGAGTCCAACTATCCATCTTTGAAAATATTTTCAATTTATCCACTTTTTCTTTTATAGCATTGAATAGTTCGAGATTATTTGCTGGAGTATTTTCTACCTCTTTTTGTTTTTCAATTTTTGCAAAAGCAGAACTTACTAATCTAAAAAATTCTTTCCATTCTTCATCGCCTTCATTTGACTTAATTGCTTGTTTTGTAAATAAATCTACTATTTCTATTGCTGTTGCCCATGCATGCTGAATTTTACTTCTAACTTGTATTTCAATAAGCAATCCATCATAAGTATTAATTTTATCACTTTTATATCTGTAAATTAAATGCATGCTACGATATCCATCTTTTTTAGGATTTTTTATATAATCTTTTTCTTTAATTTTTTTATGTTTCAGTCCCCTACTTTTTCTATAAATCTCAACTAATTTATTTACTTTATCAACATCAGAAAGAACAACTCTGCAACCAGCAATATCTTGCATTTGGGATAAACTCATTGTCTTTGTTTGATTCCTTTTTAATTTTTTAATAATAGAAGGAGCTCTTTTCAACCTTTGCACAACTAACGAATTTTCATCTACTTTTTTTGATACTTGCCTTAATCTTGCTTGAAAAGTATTCATTGGATAACCATGAGACGAACGCCGATTGTTTAAAATTGTCATCGCTTCTTCTCTTTCTTCTTCAGTAGAGTTTTCATTAACAAGAATATGTCCTGCCTTGTCTATTTTCGCTTTTCCATATTTTGGTTTAGTCCATGTCACGCACTTATCAATTACGCATGCTTTAAATATCTTTGCATGCATTAAAATTCTAGCATGCAATGGATTAAGATATGAACTAGTCTTATTGTTGCATGCAAGTAAAAATAAGCATGCAAGTAAAAATGAACCAAAAGTAGGACAGGAAATAAACTTAACCATAGACTTTCCAAAAAATGATGATAACCCTTAAATCTTCTAAAAATCTATTTACGAAAAAAGATTATATCTCTTTCACTACAAAAATCCTTTTAAAC
This sequence comes from Nanobdellota archaeon, assembly GCA_038045905.1. Lineage (GTDB taxonomy): Archaea > Nanobdellota > Nanobdellia > Pacearchaeales > GW2011-AR1 > RBG-13-33-26. Next base: position 7,450 of record JBBSXF010000037.1, on the reverse strand, counting down.
AAACATCGTATTTTAATCGCATGGTGATCAGCCTTGAGTTAATATCTCGGTGGGAAAGTCAAGCGAACGAAATCGGAGGTGTCATCGCATGGGGAAATTAAAAATAGGGATAATTGGAGGTAGTGGACTTGAAAATCCAGAACTTCTTCAAGATTATAAAGAAATTGAAGTAGATACTCCTTTTGGTAAACCTTCTTCTAAATTAATTACCGGAAAATTATATGGGATAGATATTGCAATAATTTCAAGACACGGAAAAAAACATGAAATTCCTCCAACACAAGTAAATAACAGAGCAAATATTTTTGCATTAAAATATGAAGGATGTAAATACATTATCGGAACAACAGCAGTTGGTTCTTTAAGAGAAGATATCAAAAGAGGAGATTTTGTTATACTTGACCAATTTATAGATTTTACAAGACGCAGAGATGAAACCTTCTATGAAAAATTTGAATTTGGGGCAATTCATACTCCAATGGCTAATCCATTTTCAAAAGAATTAAGAAAAAAATTAATTGAAAGCTGTGAAGGATTTTGCTACCCCCATCATAAGATAGGAACAGTAATTACTATTGAAGGTCCAAGGTTTTCAACAAAAGCAGAAAGCAATATTTTTAGGCAATGGGGAGCAGATGTAATCAACATGTCAATAGCTCCAGAAGCAATTCTTGCAAACGAAGCAGAAATTCCCTACGGAGCAATAGCAATGTCAACAGATTATGATTGTTGGAAAGAAGATGAAGAAAATGTTACATGGGAAATGATTAAAGAAGTCATGACAAGCAATACAGAAAAAGTAAAAAAAGTTTTGTTAAAAGTTATTGAATCGTTCTCAAGAGAAGAAGAAATCAAAAAATTAAAAGAAAAAATTAGAACAATTCCGAATTTCCCAACACAAGGAATTATGTTTAGAGATATTACTACTTTATTAAAAGATAAAGAAGCTCTGCAAAAATTAATTGATATGTTTTATGAGAGATACAAAGACATAGAAATAGATGCAGTTGCTGGAATTGAATCAAGAGGATTTGTTTTAGGAGCGATGCTTGCAGGAAGATTAGGGACAGGATTAATTTTGATTAGAAAACCTGGAAAACTTCCAGCAGAAACAATTTCAGAGAGCTACAATTTAGAATATGGTGTAGATAGTGTTGAAATTCATAAAGATGCAATTTCTCCAGGGCAAAAGATTTTGTTAATAGACGATTTAATTGCAACTTCGGGAACCATGGTTGCTTCGTGTAAATTAATAGGACAGTTAAAGGGAGAAATAATTGAATGTGCAACAGCGATAGAATTAGAAGATTTAAATGGCAGGAAGAAATTAGAAGAAATGGGACATAAGTTATTTAGTATTATGACCTTTAAAGAAAATGAATAAGCTTTTTTGCTTCTTTTATTTTAATGTCTGCTTCTTTAAGATTACTTATTAAAATTAAAGGATAATTTTCAAATCCGTTTTTATTTAATAAATTTCTTCTTTCATCATAATAAGTTTCTTCTGTTTCAATTTTCTTTCCAAATTTTCTCGGAGGATGAAATTCTATAAATAATTTATTTTGAATAAAAAAATCAATATGGCATTTATTAACTCTAAAATGAATATTTATTTTTTCTTCTACTTTCTAAAGCTAGCAAAGCCAAAGGGTATAATTTATGTGCTTTTTCAGACATTTCTTTTAGTTGGTTAGGGTTTTTCTCTATACATTTTAAGGAAGCTAATTTTTGATGTTCGTTGAATGTACCATTTTTTCGCATAGTTTCGTGAGCCTTTTCCATATTTTTCTTAGAATGTTCTGGATTAATTTTCTGTAATTTTTTTGCTATTATTGAAAAATATTCAGAATTTCCCTTTAATCTTTCTGCGTTTATCTTTCCTTGAATAATTCCATATTTCTTTCCAAGATTTTTACTAATCCAAGGATGTTTTTGTTGAGCAATTTTCCCAGCTTTACTGTATAAATCCGGATATTTTTCTATAGCTTTCTTTTGATTTTCTTTAGCTTTTATACAATAAATATACCATTTAACACTTCCGTTTACAAAACGAGTTCCGAGTGGAAGATTTAATTCTTTAGAAATAGATTCTAATGAATAGTTATTAGACAAAAGATTCTCAATTTTATCTCTAATCTCAACATGTTTGTTGTCTTTTTTCATTTTTTAGAATCATTCTTAATCTTCTTTTATTTTCAAACCCAATCTTTTTGCTAAACTAGAATAAGAATATGTATTTTGTTTTAGAAGTTCTTCAACTTTTTCTGGGGAAAGCTTAAAGATTATTGACTTAATTATATCTTCGTAGGTTTCTCCTTTTTTTCCCATTGAACCGAGCCATTTTTTAAAATCTTCAGAAAGTTTTATTGCTGTTTCTTTAGCCATTTGTAAGTTAACTGAGTATACTATATAAATCTTTTCTAAAAGAAAAAACTTTCAAAATATCCTGTTTTCTCGCTGATGAATTTTGAAGGGGAATAATTTTTAATCAAAAGTTTTATAAATAAGGTATTCTTATTGTAAGAAAGTAAGAAAAAATAAAATGGCAATTGAAATGATAAAAATGTCCTCGAAAGGGCAAATAGTAATTCCACAGGGAATAAGAGAAGAAGTATGTGCTTCAGAAGGAACTATCTTCGCAGTAGTCAGTGAAAAAGACAGTATAGTATTAAAAAAAGTTAAAATGCCTTCAAGAGAAGAATTAATCTGTGAACTTCAGAAGATAGCTAAAGAAGGGGCAAAAAAAGCAGAAAAACTTGAAATTAAAGAAACAGATGTCCCAAATTTAATTCAAAAAATAAGAATAAATAAAAGGAAATGAAAATTGTAGCCGACACTAATTTTCTCATTTCTTCCACTCAATGGGATTATAGCGTTAGTCATAAATTATTGTTAAAACTAATAAGAGAGAATGACATAATTTTTTCTACAAAAGAAATCTTAGATGAATTTGTTGAAGTTCTTAAAAAGAGACTTTTTGTATAACAAAGAAGAAATAGAAAACATTCTTGAAAAATTCCTTCAATTTTTAACATTGATAAACCCTACTCAACAAGTGGATATCATTAAAGAAGATATTGAAGATAACAAAATTATTGAATGTGCTGTAGAATCAAAAGCAGACTATATACTCTCCTATGACAAACATCTTCTTAATATGAAAGAATATAAAGGAACAAAAATTATTAAGCCCGAAGAAATTTTGTATGGCAATTTCTCTTAAGTTAATATGTATCTTTAATCCGGATAATCATATTCTTTTTTCCATATAATCCCTTGCGATTCTGCAATAGCTCTTAATCTGTTTTTAGCAATCCTTAAAAGAGGCTCCAATTGGGGAAAATTTCTAACTGCATTGTCGGAATAAGTTAATTGATATTTCAAATTCTCTGGATTGTCCACTGCCCCTTCCCGTTCAATAATATGAAAATGGGATTCTATTTTATCTAAAGCTTTGACAAATCTTGCTTCTTGGGTTTCTCCTTCTTGATATTCTTTCCATAAAGAATAAAGAGATAATCCAAAATTAAACCTGTTTTTTAAATCAAGCATTACTGCTTCTTCGGATTTATCCTTGTCAATTTTGCTCAAAGTCCCAATAGATACTAAATATGCATCATAATCTTTTGTATCAGCATATTCTGCCAAATCATGGACATTTGCTATTTCCATTGCATGCAAAAGATTAATATCCAATCCAAGTTCTCTAGCAATTATAGGAACCATCAAGGTAATTTGCCAGCTGTGTCCCGCAGTTGATTCTTGTATTTTTTCTGGACAAGAAGTATAGCGAATTGTATTTTTTAATTTATTTGATTCAATAAAAAAATCTGCCAAAGATTCCAAATTACTCATAAAATCAAAAGAGATTTAAGGGTTTAAAATGATTTATATATATGAAAACTCCTAATCAGCAACAAGTTTGGAATAATATTGCATGTGAATGGCATGAATACAAAAAATTTCCTGCAACAAGCACAATAGGATTCTTAAAAAAACAAAAAGGGAATATCTTGGACTTTGGAAGTGGTTCAGGAAGGCATTTAATAAAAATAAAAAACGGAAAAATGTACTTGCTTGATTTCTCTGAAAAAATGATTGAACTTGCAAAGAAAAAGGCAAAAACTGAGAATACCAAGGCAGAATTTGCAGTTTCAAGCATGACAAAAACTCCTTATGAAAATAATTTCTTTGATTCTGCAATTTGCATTTCTGCACTTCATTGCCTTACAAAATCAGAACAAAAAAAAGCAGTAAAAGAGTTATACGGAATCTTAAAGCCAAAAGCACAAGCTTTTATTGGAGTTTGGAATAAAGATTCAAAACGCCTCAAAAGGCACAAAGGAAAAGAAGCATTAATCAGATGGAATGATAAGGGAGAAAGATATTATTACTTGTTTAATGAAAAAGAAGTTCATAACTTATTCAAAAAAGAAAAATTCAAAATAATCAGCACAGATAACTCAGAAATGATGATAAGGTTTATTGCGGAAAAGAAATAAAATTTATTTTTTCCCTTTTCTTTTATAATTCATTAATATCAAATAAATAATGATTGCTCCAGCGATGCTTACTTCTATTATTGTCATCAGCATTTCATTAAAAGAAGCAGAAGAACATATTATCAAAGGCAAAGAAGATTATGCAAAAGAAATAATTGAAATGGTAGAAAATTATCTTTCAGACGCAGAGCATTTTAGAAAAAAAGGAGATTTTGTTAACTCTTTCGCTGCTTTAAACTATAGTCATGGATGGCTTGATTCTGGAGTAAGATTAGATATTTTTGATGCAAAAGATGATAAATTATTTACTATAAAATAAAAAATCTCATTTTTTATTAGAATTCATCCTATCTTTTAATTGCTTCAATTTTTCAATTCTATATTTTCTTTCTATTTCTTCCCGTTTTATCTGATTTCTATTATCCAAAGTAAAATCTGCGGGGTTAGTCTTCTTTTTTCTTTCTTTCAACTCTTTTATTTGTTTACGCTGTTCTTGAATTTGCATTCTTTTTTGCTCTATTTTCCTTTTCTGCAATTCTATTTTCTTTAACATTTTTCTTTCTTCCCTTTTTCTTTGATATTTTTCCAATTTCTTTTTAATTTTTTGAATTGGATTAAATTTCCTAAGATTAAGGTTTAATAAACCGAAAAATTCTCTAAATTTAGCTTTAACTTCAATTTTTATCTTTTTTAATTCTTCTTTTCTTTCTTGTAATTCTCTCCTTTGTTTATTTTTTTCTTGAATTCGTATTCTTCTCTGTTCTATCTCTCTGTTGTGCAATTTTGCTTTTCTTAAAATTCTTTTTTCTTCACTTTTCTTTTGATATCTTCTAAATGCAATTTTTATTTTTTGAAAGGGGTTTAGTTTTTGTAAAGTAGATTTTAACAAACCAAAAATTTTTCTAACTTTAGCTTTAGTCTCAATTTTTGTTTCTTTTAATTTTTTCAATCTTCTTCTTTGCTTATTTCTTTTAGCAATTTGTCCTTGCTTCTCTTCAATTCGTTTTTTCTGTCTAACTAACTCTCTTAAATTTATTCTTTCTTCTCTTTTTCTTTGATATTTTTCCAATTTCTTTTTAATTTTTTGAATTGGATTAAATTTCCTAAGATTAAGGTTTAATAAACCGAAAAATTCTCTAAATTTAGCTTTAACTTCAATTTTTATCTTTTTTAATTCTTCTTTTCTTTCTTGTAATTCTCTCCTTTGTTTATTTTTTTCTTGAATTCGTATTCTTCTCTGTTCTATCTCTCTGTTGTGCAATTTTGCTTTTCTTAAAATTCTTTTTTCTTCACTTTTCTTTTGATATCTTCTAAATGCAATTTTTATTTTTTGAAAGGGGTTTAGTTTTTGTAAAGTAGATTTTAACAAACCAAAAATTTTTCTAACTTTAGCTTTAGTCTCAATTTTTATCTCCTTTAATTTTTCTTTTCTTTCCTCTAATTTCCTTTTTTGCCTTGCTTTTCTTAAAATTCTTTTTTCTTCATTTTCTTTCTGGTGTTTTTTAAAATTCCTTTTTATTTTTTGCAATAAACTAATTTTTTGCAAAGAGAATTTCTCTAAAACTTTTTCTTCCTTTTTCTTTTTTCTTTGTGATGTCTTTCTTAAAATTGCTAAAACAATAATAATCGTTGCACCAATTATTAAAATTATTAAAAAATAAAACTGATTTGATTTACTAAATCCATCTATGCATTTTCCATTATCACATTTGTAATCACAACTTTCTGTTTCAAGCCAAGTTGCATTTCCTAAACAAAGCTGAACTTGAGTTCCCGAACATCTTGCAGAATTTGGAAGGCAATCATACTTATTAAAAAATATTACAAAAGTAGAAAAACCTGGAGAAGTTGAATAAAAATAATAGTATTTTTCATCTTGTTTTGAAAAACTGGTTGTAAGCGGGGTCCAATCTGCTTCTCCACCAGGGATTCTATAGAGTTTGATATTTCCAACTATCCCATTTTCTATCAGCCAATAACTATCTTTTTTAAAATGAATAGTGATATTATTTTCTAATAACCAAGTTTTGTTTACTCTGAAATTAAAAGTAGAATTAACTATATTCGTATTATTAATCCCAGTAGCAATAACTTCAAATGTCTGGTAAATTCTTCCAGTAGGAAGTCCAATCTTTAAGTTTGTATTATTGGTTTTTGATTTAATCATTATTGAACTATTTGTAATTGTTTCGTTTACATTCAAAACAATAGAAGTTAAATCCATCTCAGAAGTACTAATTAACATTTCAACTGGTTTGCTCGGGCTAATCTCAATAAAAGATTTAGATACAGATGATTCTCCCCCACCCTCGCTTCTACGACTAGAAAAAAATTCTTGACAGGATTGAGATTCTGCTGGCTTGCTTGCAGTTGTCTCGCATGCATTTGCATCAATACAACTTCTTGTTTGAATTCCTCCAGAGCAACTCCTCCAATTTCCGCAACTCCAAGATTCAAAGCAAACATTAGGCAAACTAATGTTTGATGCATTTAATTGATAAAAATTATAATCTTGATTTCCAATATAAACATAACCATTAGCAATTGCAGGTGAAGGTCCAGAGCTAGAAGAAGATATGCCATAACTTGCAATTTGCTGTGAAACATTTGAAGCATTTAATTGATAAAATTGATCAGTCATTTGAAGATAAACATAACCATTAGCAACCGCAGAAGATGAAGCCGTAGAATAGGAAGAAACTGTAAAATTTGCAATTTGCTGTGAAACATTTGAAGCATTTAACTGATAAAAGGGGCTATTTAGAGCTCCAATATAGACATAGCTATTAGCAACTGTGGGTGAAAAAATAACTGTTCCATCCATCGTAACACTTGCAATTTGCTGTGAAACATTTGAAGCATTTAATTGATAAAATTGATCATTCTTTCCAATATAAACATAACCATTAGCAACCGCAGAAGATGAAGCCGTAGAATAGGAAGAAACT
>JBBSXF010000036.1:0-5902 GCA_038045905.1 Nanobdellota archaeon | reverse complement strand
AAATTTAGAGATAATACCAGTAATGTTGCCCTAATCATGCAACACAGCTATATGTAAGATAATTTTATAAATTAAGTTTTTCTCAGTTAGACATGGCTTCGTAGCTCAGCCTGGTTAGAGCACTGGACTTTTAATCCAGGTGTCGGGGGTTCAAATCCCCTCGAGGCCATATAATGGAATCGAACAAGAAACTTCTTATTTCGACCTCGAGGCCATAACCTTTTTAATCATTAATATTTACTTATTCTCATGACATTAAGTGAAAATAAATTTAAAGAAATATTAGATAAATTAAAGCTGAAAATAAAGATTATCAAGTTTGAAGAAAGCACTAAAACTTCACAACAAGCAGCGGATACATTAAATACTAGTCTTAATCAAATAGGAAAATCAATTGTTTTCAAAACAAAAAGCGGAAAGTTTATCCTTGTAATTGCTTCTGGCGCAAATAGAATTAATGAAAAAATAATAGAAAAAGAAATAAATGACAAAATTGTGAAATTAAATCCTAACGAAATACGGGATTATGTTGGCTATCCTATTGGAGGGATACCTCCTTTTGGTCATGATAATCCAATGATTATCTTTATTGATGAAGACCTTAAGCAGTTTGATGTCCTTTTTTGTGCAGGGGGAACCCCAAATACCATTTTTCAAACAAACCCTTTACAACTTGCAGAAATAACAAAGGGAAAATGGATAAATATCCATTAATTTACTAAAATCCCCAAAAAACCCAAAGGTTTTTAAACTAAATTTTGTTATTTTTTATTATTCCATAGTTGTTAAAGTTTAGCTGTCTTTAACAGATTATTATAAACACCAACCTCATTAATAAGATGCATATTCTTCAATCCAAACACATAAAACTAAGTGAAAAAGAAGCGGAAGAATTTATAAAAAAAACAAATATTTCTAAGGCACAATTGCCAAAAATACTCTCGACAGATACAGGATTACCAGAAGAATGCAATGTTGGAGATATAATTAAAATTGAAAGGAAAACTGGAGTATACCACAGAGTTGTTGTATAATTTTAAAACAGATAAAATATAAAAAATGAAAAAAGACAATCATCTCATAATCAAAAAATATCTTGAAGGACATTCTTTAGTTGAATCAAATATAACCTCTTTTAATGATTTTATTGAACACAGAATTCAAGAAATTGTGGATGAAGTTTCTCAAGGATTAGAAAATGAAGAATTTGAAATAAGTCTTGGAAAAATAAGAGTAGAAAAACCAAAAATTATAGAAGCTGACGGAAGTTCTTCGTTAGTATATCCTTATGAAGCAAGACTTAGAAATTTAACTTATTCTGCTCCAATCACATTAGAGATTACAATAAAAAAAGGAGACCAAGTTGATTCTGATATTGTTGAAATTGGAAAAATTCCAGTTATGGTTAAGAGTAAAATTTGTAACACTGCTGGAATGACTCAAGAACAACTTATTGAATCTTACAATGATCCATTGGATGCAGGAGGATACTTTATAGTAAATGGAAATGAAAGAGTCATGACTATGGCTGAAGATTTAGCAGAAAATCAACCATTCATTGAAAACAACAGCAAAGGAAATTTAGCATTAAGATTATTCTCCTTGAAAGGAACATATAGAATTCCCATCACAATAACAGAAAGCAAAGAGGGACTATTGGATTTATCTTTCAGCAGATTTAAGGACCTTCCAGCAGTTGTTGTATTAAAATGTCTTGGGTTAGTAAAAGAATCAGACATTGCAAGATACATAGGAAAAGAAACAGATAGTGTTATTGTTAATTTATACGAATTTGTTAATTTAGCCACAAAAGAAGATGCAATGATGTTTATAGCAGAAAAAACAGGATTGCAAGGAACAAAAAAGGAAATTTTAGATAGAGTAAAGCAAAGAATTGATTCTTATCTTCTTCCTCATATAGGACAAAGCAAGGACGATAGAATGAATAAAGCAATTACAATTTGCAAATTAATAAAGCAATTCTTAATTGCAAAAGAAAATCCAACATTAAGAACAGACAAAGACCATTATTCAAATAAGAGAGTTAGATTATCAGGAGACTTGCTGGCAAATTTATTCAAGGTTAATTTAGGAATTTTAATTAGAGATATCCAATATTCAATACAAAAATCTTCAAAGAGAAAAAAATTCTTTTCATTAAAAGTAATTGCAAAATCAACATTGTTCTCTCATAGAATTGAATCTGCAATTGCAACAGGAAGTTGGACAGGAGAAAGAGCAGGAGTTACACAAAATATGGATAAGACAAATTATTTGGCGATGATTTCTCAATTACAAAGAGTTGCAAGTATGTTAGCTTCTGATCAGGAAAATTTCTTAGCAAGAACATTGCATCCAACTCATTACGGAAGATTTTGTCCAATAGAAACTCCAGAAGGAACAGAAATTGGATTAAGAAAAAATCTTGCAATTCTTAGCAGAATTTCTACAAGAGTAGATTTAGACAAAGAAAAATTTTTAAAAGATTTAGAATCATTGGGATTAGATAAAGAAGGATTAGAAGGAATAGACGTATTTTTCAACGGAAGATTTATCGGACTTGCAAAAGATGTTGAATCTTTTGTCAAAAAAGTAAAAGAAAAAAGAAGAGCAAAAGAATTTCCAATTGAAATGAGTGTAAGAAATGATACAAGATTTAAAATTATTTCAATTTCTACAGAGCCAGGAAGAGTTCTTAGGCCTTTAATTGTAGTAGACAATGGAACTCCAAGATTAAAAAATGAACATAAAGTTCAAATTGAGCAGGGAGAATGGACTTGGAATGATTTGTTAGACAATGGAATAATTGAATATCTCGACGCTGCAGAAGAAGAAAATGCATTAGTTTCTTTATTTGAAGAAGAACTTACTCCACAACATACTCATCTTGAAATAGACAGCATTGACTTATTGGGGGTTATAACAAGTCTGGTTCCTTATGGAAATCATGATCAGAGTTCAAGACTTAACAGAGGAAGTAAAACGCAAAAGCAGGCTTTAGGAATTTATGCAGCAAATTATCTATGTAGATTAGACACAGATGTTTCAATATTGCAATATCCGCAAAAACCTCTTGTCAGAAGTTTTATTTATGATACATTAAACACATATCCTGCAGGACAAAATTTAGTTGTTGCAGTAATGACTTATGAAGGATACAATATGGAAGATGCTTTAGTTCTTAACAAAGGAAGTGTAGAAAGAGGAGTTGGAAGAAGTTTCTATTTCCGTCCTTATTCAGCTTTGGAAATGAATTATGCTGGTGGATTGAAAGATGAAATTGTTGTTCCAGATAAAGATGCCTCTGGATATAAAACTGAAGCAAGTTACAGACATCTTGACCCAGACGGAATAGTTTCTCCAGAAGCAGAAGTAAAAGAGGGAGAAGTTATGATTGGAAAAATATCTCCTCCGAAATTCCTTTCAGAACAAAGAGAAATTTCTGTAAGAACAAAAAAAGAATCAAGTGTAACAATGAGACAAGAAGAATCTGGAACAGTTGATACTGTTTTCATCACAGAAGATTCCGAAGGAAATAAAATTATTCAAATTAGAACAAGAGACCAAAGAATCCCAGAATTAGGAGATAAGTTTGCGACATCACACGGACAGAAAGGAGTTGTCGGAAGAATTGTTCCTCAAGAAGATATTCCATTCACTGCAAAAGGAATAAAGCCAGACATAATATTTAATCCGCACGGACTTCCAAGCAGAATGACAGTAGGGTATTTGTTAGAACTGCTTGCAGGCAAAGTTGCAAGTTTAAGCGGAGAGCCAATTGATGCAACATCTTTCTCTGGAGTAGGTAAAAAACAACTTGAAGAACATTTGAAAAATTTGGGATTCAGATACGACGGAAAAGAAACAATGTATAACGGAGTTACAGGAAAAAGAATGGCAGTAAAAATATTTGTTGGAAATTTATATTATTTGAAATTAAAGTATATGGTTGGAAACAAAATGCATGGGAGAGCTTCTGGAAAAGTTGCATTGCTTACAAGACAACCAATTGAAGGACGTTCAAGAGGAGGAGCATTGAGATTGGGAGAAATGGAGCAGGAAGCATTAGTTGCTCACGGAGCATCATTGTTATTGAAAGAAAGATATGATTCAGACAAAGTTGTCCTTCCAATTTGCATGAAATGCGGAAGCATAGGAATTGATGATACTATCGGAAATAAATTAAGTTGTCCAATGTGTAACAGCGAAGATATAGAACCAGTTGAAATGTCTTATGCATTCAAGTTACTGCTTGAAGAATTGCAGGGATTGCATATCCACACATCATTCGGACTAAAAAACAAATACGAGTAAAATGGAATTTGAATCTATAGACTTATCTTACTTCATGGGAAATGAAAAACCTAGACAAAGCAAAGTATCTATAAGAAGTTCCCCAAGAATAGTATTAAAAAAACCTCAAGATGCAATATCCATGAAATTACCAAAATATTTAACAACTAAACCAGAAGACAATTACATAAATTTACAAAATGGGATTTAAAGAACAACTTGGAAGAAGATTAACTATCGATGGAAGAATACTAAGAAGAGAAGCAGAATTAACACAAAGAGAAAATCCTTGTTTAAGAACAGAAGCAGATTTGAGAGCAGAATTAGGAGATCCAGTCTTAGCTAAATCAATTTATCAAGATTATCTAGAGACACGAGGGTATAATTAAAATGAAAACAAACACACCAGAAGAAACAGAAGAAATAAAAAGAATATTTGAAAAAATAACAAATATTCAATCAGAAGTAAATTTATTGCACGAAACAGAATTCTCTCCAAGAACTTCACCAAGAATAAGACTAAAAGAATTTAGACAAGTAATAACAATGGAATTACCAACCTATTTAACAACTAAACCCGAAGACGATTTGATTAACCCAGATAAAATGACAATAGAATATTTAGGTAAGGTTAAAACAATTGAAACAGCAACAGCAGAAGGGGGAATAATAATGTCAAAGGGAGCTTTGATATATATCATAAATGAAGTAGGTAAAAATTATGATGGAGACCTTCAAGGTATTGATTTTTCATTACCAATAACAATTCCAAAAAATAAATGTACATGCTTAGAAGCAATTTAAAAATGAAAATAAAAAATTTAGAAAGTAGAGAAGAAGATATGAAAAGAATATCGGATGTCTTATCTGGAAGAACAACAAGCGAGTCATTACCAACAAGAGAACAAGTGATGATCGAACTTCAAGGAACATTAACTAAATGTCCAGAACCACTTTATCCACAATCAGAAGATTACGGAGTAATATAAAAATGACAATCGAACAAAAACCAGTAAGAAAAAGCATAAGTGAAATTAGATTTAATCTTCTTAGTCCTGATGATATCAAAAAGATTTCAGTTGCAAAAATAGTAACCCCTGAATTATATAACATCGACGGTTATCCTGTTGATGGGGGTTTGATGGATTTAAGATTAGGAGCAATTGACCCAGGTGTAAGATGTAGAACATGCGGAGGAAGATTAAAAGAATGCCTAGGCCACCCCGGTAGCATTGATTTAGCTCGTCCAATAATGCATTTAAAATATATCCCGCTTATAGAATTAGGATTAAGATGTTTCTGTAGAAGTTGTGGAAAATTATTAATTGCAGACAAGGATTTAGAAAGATATACTCCAAGTGAAAGAGCAAAAAAAGCAAAAGATGCAAAGAAATGTCCCCATTGTGGAATTGTCCATGAAAAAGTAAAGCTTGACAAGCCAACTAATTTCTTAATAGGAAAAACAAGATTATTCCCTACAGAAATAAGAGAAACTTTAGTTAATATTCCAAATGAAGAGTTAAAGAAAATAGGAATAAATACAGCAACTTGCCGTCCTGAATGGGCAATACTTACAATGCTTTTAGTTCCGCCAGTAACAATCCGTCCG
>JBBSXF010000035.1:0-2093 GCA_038045905.1 Nanobdellota archaeon | reverse complement strand
CAATTGAAATTGACCCAAAGATTTCACTAGACAAAAAGAAAAAAGAGATGGACGATTGGTGGATGAAACATTTTAACTTAATTGCAGAATTTAACCTAACAAAAACATTAATTCAACAAGTTGTCAGGGAAAAACCATTAAGATTTAGAAAAGGGGCATTGGAATTTTTAAATTTATTAAACAGCAAGAATATTCCAATTATCTTTATGTCTGCTGCTCCTGGAGATATGCTTATTGAATACTTAACTCAAAATAAATTATTACTCTCTAATATATATGTGATTTCTAATCTTTATGAATGGGATAAAACTGGAAAAGCCATTAAAATTAAAGAACCAATAGTTACTTCAGTTAACAAAGATGAAACTCTTATTCATAAATTTCCTGTTTATCATAAAATAAAAAGCAGAAAAAATGTTTTGTTGTTTGGAGATGGATTAGAGGATGTTGGAATGGCAGAAGGTTTTGATTACAAGACTTTAATTAAAATTGCTTTTTTAAACGAAAATGTTGAAGAAAGTCTTCCCGCATTCAAAAAGAATTATGATGTAATCTTGCTTGGAGACCAAGACATGAGTTATGTAAATAAATTAATTAAGGAAATTTTAAAGTAAAATGACTTCCACAACATTTTCAAAATTACAATCGTATCTTAAAGAAATTGAAAAGAACGACAAGAAAGGGAATAAGATAAATGCATTTATTCAATTAAATAAAAATGCAGAAAAAGAAGCAAAGGCAATTGATGAAAAAATTGCAAAAGGAAAAGCAGGAAAACTTGCTGGAAAAATAATCTCAGTAAAAGCAGTAATAAATGTGTTGGGATTAAATGCAAGTTGTGGAAGCAAAGTTCTTGAAAATTACAAATCGCCTTATGATGCCGAAGTGATTAAGAGAATAAAAGATGAAGATGGATTAATTATTGGAATGGCTAATTGTGATGAGTTTGCATGCGGTTGGAGTGGGGAAACTTCTGCGTTCGGAGCAACAAATAATCCTCAAGCATTAGGATATGTTAGCGGAGGCTCATCATCGGGAAGTTGTGCAAGTGTTTCTGCAGATTTTTGTGATATGTCTTTGGGGAGCGATACTGGAGGAAGCATAAGAGTCCCTGCATCTCATTGTGGAGTGGTTGGATTAAAACCAAGTTATGCAAGCGTTTCAAGATATGGATTAATTGATATGAGTATGAGTTTAGACCAAGTTGGACCAATTGCAAAAAATGTTTCTGATACTGCATTATTATTTGATGTAATTGCTGGAAAAGATGAGAAAGATGCAATTTCTGTTGGAAGCAAAATAAATTTGAATGAAATTGAAAAAATTCCAAAAGAAATTAAAATTGGAGTTTTAGATTTTAAGATTCAAGATTCAAAGATTCAAAGATTAATTGATGAAAAAATTGAACAAGCAGTTAAAAAATACAAATGGAAAACAGAAAAAATAAAGATGGATTATATTGATTTTGCAGTTTCAACTTACTTTCCTATTGTTTATGTTGAATTCTTTTCTGAAACAAGAAGATTTGATGGAAGAAGTTTTGGAAAAAGAATTGAGGAAGCCTGCGGTCCAGAAGTTTTAAGAAGAATTTTAGGAGGAAGCGAAATTAGCAAGGCAGAGCATGCTGGAAGATATTATCATCTGGCTTTGAAGGCAAGAAAACTTATTGAAGAAGAATTCAAAAAAACATTCAAAAAATTTGATTGCATTATCTGTCCAACTGTCCCACGATTGCCCCATAAAATTGGAGAAAAAATTTCAATTGAAGAGATGTTTCAGTATGATGCTCTTACTTGTCCAATTAATCTTTCTGGAGATTGTGCTATAAGCATTCCTGTTGGAAAAGTAAATAAAATTCCTGTTGGAATGCAGATAATTTGTGAGAAGTTTCAAGAACAGAAACTTTTTAATATAGCAAGAAGTCTTGAAAAGTTATAACAAATATGAAAAACAGGAAATTTTTCAATGTCCTCGAAAGGAAAGTTCACTCTGTTCCCTTTCATTCGCTAAAGCAAATGAATCCTGCGGAGTCAAAATCGGAGGATTTTGACTAATGGAATACTTAACAGGAAGTAAAGAAGAGTTTTTGAATT
>JBBSXF010000034.1:0-1878 GCA_038045905.1 Nanobdellota archaeon | reverse complement strand
ACACTGTTGGTGCAGCAAGTAAACTATATCTCGTTGCTGAATTAATAGGTATCCACTGACCATCTTTAAATCCAACATAAAGCCCTGCTCCAATGCTTATTATTTCTTCAGGAATAACAATTCTCATGTTGTAGTAATTTTAAAGGGGGTATATAAATATTTGTGCAATTTTCTTACTATTTTTTATGCTTTTCTTTGCTCAAAAATCTCCAAACTATGCTGACTAATGCTCCAACTCCTAGAACAGTAAGCATTATTACTATCTTGTTAATCTGGGTTGTGTCATCTATAGCTAATAAAATAGCGAGTATTGTCAATAAACCATACCATAATGCGTCAAGGAAATACCAGTCAAAAATTTGGACAGCTTCAAATTGCCATCTTTTTAATTTGTGTTTGTAAAGCCAATTTTGAATATAAAAATGGATCGGGTCAGCAGGACTGGGAAGCATTGTTCCGAGTATAGCTCCCAGCAAATATTTCCATACATCTGTAGCAAAAAATTCATTTATCATCCTTTACATCTCTTATTAATTTTGCTATTTAAATGCTTTTTTAACTGATTTTTAAAGAATGAGCCTGCACAGTGAACGACACCAAAGGTTTCTTCAACTCGCGTCCGCACTCATTACTCCTAATTTAATTTGTATTCGTGCAAACGCTCGCAATTATTTTCCTTTTAAGTGGTGCAGTCTAAAGAATGAGCCTGCACAGATTTGAACTGTGGACCCCTACCGTATCAGAGTAGTGCTCTAACCTGGCTGAGCTACAGGCTCATTGAATTATAAATATTGGACAAGATAGTGTTATTTAAAAGTTACCTTTGTTATTTTCCGAACCTTCTTTCCCTGTTCTTGAACTCTTTTATGATTTCTTTTAAATCGTCTTTTGTAAATTCTGGCCACATTTTATCAAGAAAAAACCATTCGCTATATATTGATTGCCAAGGAAGAAAATTACTGCTTCTTCTTTCACTTCCTGTTCTTATTATCAAATCTGGCTCGTCCTTTAACCATAAGCAAGTTTTGAAATTTTCTTCGGTTACTTCTTTCTTTTCTTTAATTAATTTTTTTATTGCAGATAATATTTCCTGCCTTCCTCCATAAGCAATCGCAAAATTTACTGTATAATTATTATTGTTTTTTGTTTCGTCTTCAATTTTTTTAATTAATTCTTGAAATTCTTTATCTAGTCTTTCTTTTTCTCCAAATACATTTATTTTTATTTTGTCTTCTTTTAATCGCTTGTCTTTTCTTAATTTTTCAAATTCTTTTTTAAATAATTTCATAAGAAATTTTACTTCCTTTTCCGAACGCTTGAAATTTTCTATGGAAAAGCAATATAAGGTAATTTGATGAATATCTAATTCCTTGCACCAATTTAGCAAATCTTCAACTCTTTTTGCTCCTTTTTCGTGCCCCTTCCAAGGTTCTTTATTCTTGTTTTTTGCAAATCTCCTATTTCCGTCAAGTATAATTCCTATATGCATTGCGACGACACCTCCGGTTTCTTCCGCCCGAATTTCCCACTAAATTTGTGTTCGGAATTGAATTCATTTTAATTTTTTATTCCTAATTCAAGAATTAGTTTTCCTTCTAAAAAATCATAATTTTGTATTGGAAGATTAATGGGAATTCTTTTTGCATACGCTTTATTTTTTCCAATTGCCTTTATTTCTATACTGCTTTCTAATTTTGTTATTGAAATATCCTCTGTTGATTGTACATCTGGCATTTCCAATTCATAGATTACCCTGTTTGATAATCTCCTAATATTTGTTTTTGGTTCTTCTCTTTTTAAGCTAAGGAATTTTTTAGCTTTCTCTGCAGTGAATGTATTTTTCTTTATTTTTTCAATCATTTCTTTTTGTTCTATCTT
>JBBSXF010000033.1:0-2437 GCA_038045905.1 Nanobdellota archaeon | reverse complement strand
ATTGAAAAATTACAGCTTTTTTGCGTTGGTGCCGGAATAAAAAATTATAAATTATTTTTGTAGTAAATTATTTAAACTCTCTCTCTCTCTTGATACTTAATGAAAAAGGGGAAAAATAATTTAATCAAATGGATTGTCGTCGGAATATTCGTTCTTGCAGTTTTATTTATTGGATTTGTTTCTGCTAATCAGCAAATAAACTCAAACGACCAATTTATCCAAAATAAAATGATTATGAATTTGCCAGAACTTGCAGGTTATACTTATGGTGGAATGTGGGAGCCTTATACTAATATTGATTTAAGGTATATGAGTCCTGTAGATAATCAACAACATTCTGAATTTTCTTTAGATATCTATAATGAAAATTTATCCCATTCCTTTTTAGATGCAGAAGTTAATAGGTTCAAAACTCTCTGGAGTTTTTCAATTAAAGAAATAAATGGAAACAAAATTTATGAAGGAATTTCCGGAGCTGGAAAAATGAGGATTTGGATTTCTGGAAAAAATTATATCAGTTCTTGGAATGGAAATGATGCTGGCTCTGTATTTGATGATGCTTTATTTAATGTACTCACTAATGCTTATCTTGTAAATTATCCCTCAACATATGTCCCTTCAGGTCTAATACTAAACGAGGATAAGAGTAAAATAAATGAACAAGTAACATGTAATTTTAAGAATTCTAATGAGATTCAGAAATGCTATACGGTAGATAATAATTTTTCTTGTTCTGGAACTAAAGAAAAACCATCCTGCAATGTAGAGGTTTTTGGAGATGGAGGAGAAGAACTTGGTTGGATGAGTTCTTGCGCAGGATACAATGTTACTTCCTTAGATGGCAAGGATAAAACAATAATTTTTGATTGCACTCACTCCCAGCAAGAAGATACTGGGGGCGGTTATGTTCTTGCTTATTATCAATGTTATAATGATTCTGAGTACCTAAACTTAAAACAAATACAAGAAACTCCCTCGTGTAAATCTTATGATACTTGGAAAAATGCTGCAAATAAACTTTGTGATAATAAATGCGGTTCTGCACAAGTTGAAACAGGAAAAGGGACATATAAAAATGAAACTAAATGTGGGGTGAAATCTTTTGCTATTTCACAAGAATGTCAACAGGGATTATTTGACCGGATGATAAATTGGTTTAAGAAATTGTTTGGTGGATAATAACTCTTAAAAACCCGTTTTATTATTTCTTTCTATGTTTATTGTAAAAGTTCCTGGAATTAACGGATTGGGAAAAACGAAAGGCTGTGAGAGAGCAGGCAATGCTATTTTGGAATCTCTTAAGGAAATTTATAGCAATGAAGAAGGAAAAACAATAGATACTTCTACACTTGATTTAGAAGAGATTCATATAAATAATTCTAACCTAGAATTAAGCAATAAATTAATTTACAAAAATTCCCTAGAAATTTTTGAAACTAAACCCAAAACTATTTTTTTAGGTGGAGACCATTCAATTTCTTATTCTACGACAAAAGCTTTTTTAAAATTCTGCAAAAATGAAAAAAAGAAACCTTGTTTAATTGTTTTTGATTCTCATCCAGATTGTATGGAGCCAATGAAAGAACCAACTCATGAAGAATGGCTAAGCAAAGTTGTTCAAGAGGGATTTCCTGGAGAGAGTATCCTTCTTGTTGGATTAAGAAATTCTCATAAAGATGAAATAAAATTCATTAAGGAGAATAAAATTAAAACTCTTTCAATAAGCAACATTACTGAAGATTTGGAAGACATGTGTGATGCAATTATGGAATTTTCAAATGGAAAAGAACTTTATGTTTCAATAGACATAGATGTTATTGACCCTGCATTTGCTCCTTCGACAGGTTATCCCGAACAAGGAGGATTGACAAGCAGACAATTTCTTTATTTAATTCAAAGAATAAAAAAAATCAAAACTCTTCGGGCAGTGGATATAGTTGAAATTAATGAAAAAATGGATAAACAAAATAATAATATCACTGTTAAGCTTGGAGCAAAAATTCTTGCAGAACTTTTGTAGTCATTCGATAAATCCAATGAGAACAAAAATTTTAGCGGAACTATTGTGAGAAGGAAATTTAGTTAATCATAGAACCGAAAGCTGGTTAATAGATTAATTTAGTCAGATTATAACTTACCCCCCGTTTCTAAAGATTTAAAAATAAAAGTTGCTATCTTTCCAATAAAGAGAATGCAAAATGGCTAAAGAAAACAAAAGAACAATTTTATTTCTTAAAATTTTGAAGTGGTTATTATTAGCCTTGGGTATCTTATTCTTTTTGTGGTTAGCTAAAAATTTAGAATGGCTGAAGATTTAAAAGAAGCAATTAAAATAATTTTTCAAGTAATTTATATAATTATTATTCTCTATGTTGCTTATCAAGTAATAAAAGCTCTTTTAGGAGGAACTTGGTCATTTGAAAATATAATCATCGCG
>JBBSXF010000032.1:8041-14961 GCA_038045905.1 Nanobdellota archaeon | reverse complement strand
ATTTACAGCGAGCCTGGAAGAATAATCAATGACGGAAGTGTGAAAGTTGAAACTGTGAAAAAAAGCGGATTTAATACAGTAACTTTAACTTTGGATTATTCGGAGAAGTATAATATACAATTTAACGGAATGGAAGAAAGCAAAGTGATAAGCAAATCTTCAACTCCGTATAACTTGATTATTGCGAATAGCGACCCAAGTTCTTCAACAGATAAAATGATTATGAACATAAAGTTAGGTTAATAAATTTAAAATGGACATTCAAAACTACGAAAGAGTAAAAATAAACTTCAATCCGAAGATTCCTCCACTTGAAAAAGTTAAAGATAAAACGCAGATTGATGTAAGATACTGCGTCATATCTCCATTTACTTTTGTGCATATATATTGGAACGAAAATATTTACGAACTTGTATGCGACATTGAAGAACCTGTTTTAACAGAACAAGAGAAAGTATATAGAGAACAATTAACAAATGCAATAGAAGACTTGATAAATTTTGAGGAAGTAATTGAAAGAGATGAAGAAACGCTTTTAGAATATATTGACCAGAGATTGAAACTTCTTGCAATTGAATTCGGATTAGATATCCCTTATGAATCATACAAGAAAATATATTATTATTTATGCAGGGACTTTTTAGGATTAAATGAGATAGAACCAATAATGAGAGATTATTTTGTGGAAGATGCACAATGCAATGGATTGAATAGCCCTGTTTATGTTATTCATAGAATATTTAGAAATATTAAAACAAATGTTATTTTCAAAGATGCTGGTAAACTTGAAAGCTTGATTGAAAAACTTGCACAAAGATGCGGAAGGCATATTTCTTATGCAGACCCAATTTTAGACGGAACTCTTCCTGATGGAAGCAGAATTAATGCAACATACACTTCAGATATAACTAGCAGGGGCCCAACATTTACAATTAGAAAATTCACAAAAACTCCTTGGACTCCGACAGAACTTATTTCATTTAGAACATTAAGCCCTGAAATGCTTGCATACTTATGGATGCTGGTGCAATACAAAATGAATATTTTAATTACAGGAGGAACAGCTTCTGGAAAAACTACTTTATTGAATGCTGTAGCTTTTTTTATTCCTCCTGAAGCAAGAGTCGTTTCAATTGAAGATAGTGTTACAGGAGACTCTAAGATTATTATAAAAGAAAATAGCAAGATTAGGAATATTACAATTAAAGAATTTGTTGATAACAAGATTAATGCAGAAGTTATGACGCTAGATAAGAAAAATAAGGTTGTATGGATAAAACCTTCCAATTATATAAAACATAAAGTAAATAAAGATATTTATGAGATTTTGACATCTACTGGAAGAAGAATTAAAGTAACAGAAAACCATTCGTTATTCAGTCTTGGTGAAAATAATGAACTTGCTGAAATCAAACCAATCGAATTAAAAGAAAATAAATCATTTATTGCTGTTCCAAGATATCTACCTATAACTGGCGAGGAAATTAAAGAAATAAATCTTATGGATTATCTTGAGTTTTTTAAAGATGACTATCTTCAAGGCGAACCGATAAAAAAACTTCTTGATAAATATGATTACAAACAACTTAAAGTTGAGAAAGAAAGATTTAGATGGTGGAAAAATAATAGTTTGATTAAAATTAATGAATTTCTAAAATTAAATACTACTTTTTCTAATGAAGATTTAAAAAATCTTAGAATAAAGAGCAAAAATACTTCTTCTATTCCAGTATTATTTGAAATCAGCGATCAATTCTTACAATTCTGCGGTCTTTGGCTTGGAGATGGAAGCTACGATAACAGAAATGGGAATAGTGTTATAATATCCAATGTTGATGAAGAATGCAGAAACTTATTTAGAAACATAGCTGATTATATTGGAGCCAATTATTCTTTAATGAATGATGGAGGGGTTTCATTAAGAATTCATAGCACTATTTTTTACAAATTTATGAAAAATGTTATGAAACTTGACGGCTATTCTGACACAAAAAAAATACCAGAGTTTATATTTAATTTATCAAATGAACAAATAAAGCCGTTTATTAGAGGATATTTCAGTGCAGACGGGTGTATCAAAAAAAATGAGGTTTCATGTGCTTCTCAAAGTTATGATCTTCTTACAGATTTACAGACCATGCTATTACGATTAAATATAATTTCCAGACTTAATGATTTTAACAGGAAAGATAAATGTGTAAACATGTCTATCTCATCTTTTGAGAATATTGATAAATTTAGAAGTATCGGCTTCCTGCAGGAAAGAAAGAATAAACAATTAATGCAATATGATAAAAAGGCACACCACACATCTTCGGATATCATACCTATAAGCTTAAAGAAAATTAATGAATTAAATGAAATATCAAAGATTAGACTCCAGCACGGATACCTTCATCAGTTGCAAAATATAGGAAGAAATTACTTGCAACAAATAGCTCCCACTGGGTCTGAATTTAATGACATCTCACACAATGATTTGCTTTGGGACAAGGTAAAATCAGTAAAGAAAATTAGTTCGGAGGAAACAGAAGTTTTCGATTTAAGCATTCCAAGATATGAAAAATTCCTTTGCAATAATATTTTTGTACATAATACGAGAGAATTAAACCTTCCAAGAGAAAACTGGCTTCCGAGTGTTGTCAGGGGTTCAACTGGAAATAAAGGAGAAAATGAAATTTCATTATTTACATTGCTAAGAGCTTCTTTTAGACAAAGCCCAGATTATGTGGTTGTTGGAGAAGTAAGAGGAAAAGAAGCATCTGTATTATTTCAGGGAATGGCTTCTGGACACTCGTCAATAAGTACAATGCACGCAGATTCTGTAGATACATTAGTAAAAAGACTTGAAACTCCGCCGATAGAACTTTCTCCAACTTTATTGAATGTTCTTGATTGTGTTTGCATTATGACGCACGCAATTGTAAATAAAGAAGAAACAAGAAAATTGAGAGAAATAGTTGAAATAGTCAATGTTGATTCAGAGGGAACAGCTACAATAAACACCCCTTTCACTTGGAATGCGTCTGAAGACAAATTTTATTTTAAAAAAGGAAGCAAGGTATTTGAAAAGATATCAAATCGGTACGGAATTTCTACAGAAGAATTAGAATTGGATTTGAGAAAAAGGGCACAAGTTATATATCAATTATATAAAAGAAAAATAAACAAATTTGAGGAAGTCAGGGAAATTGTGAATAAGTATTACAAAAAACCAAATGAAGTTCTCAAAGAATTAGGCTTAGAATAGTGAGACAACCTAATCGGTTTTCTGAACATGATTTTCCCTTTAAATTTCTGCTCATGGCTGATGACAACAAAATCTTTAATAACATAAAAAGTCTTCTTGAGAGATGAAAAGTGGTGAAATTGTATTCTTGAATCAGTTGGTAAGTTCTCTTGTTGATGCAGGAGAGCAACTAGAAAAAGCAAGTGCAAAAGAAGATTATGAATCTTTTAACAAAACAAAAAGAGTGATACTTATGATACAAAAAGAAATTTCTGAATTAACAAAATGACAATAAACGAAGACGCAAAGAGAGTAAATCAAACAATCTTAGAAGAAAAGAAGATAATCCAAGAAATTAACTCTTTGATGAACTCTTTTAAATTTACAGAAAGTCAGCAAGAAAAAACTATGCTTGAAAACCAAATGGAAAAGTTAAGAATTTCGTTAAAGAATGCAAATGACACTCTTTTAAAAAATATTGAAACAGCCAATGTAAAAAATCCATTGGTGAAATCATCTATGTCTCCTGCAATTGATTCAGCAAAAATTATAACCCCCATTATTAAATCGGCAAAGATTGAAAAGAAAAATTTCTCCCAACAGGACATAAAGTTCATTGAAAGAAAAGAAAAAATAACCAGATTAGAAAAAGAAGTAATTGAAAGAATAAAAAAGAGGGGAGAAAAACCAGTTGATAAAAAGAGCAAACAATCAGAAGATTATAAAAAATTGGCAGAAAAAACTTTTTCTAATTTTGCTAAATCTTTAATAAAACAAAAAATATTTCAAACATTGGGAGCAGATTTAATAAAATCTAATTTAAACCATACTCTAATTTCTTATGTTTCTCTTATTCTTTTTAATACTGCTTTAGCTTTTAGTATCGCTTTTGTATTATTTATCTTTTTATTATTTTTTAATATAAGCCCTATTTTCCCAATAATAACTCAAGTAACAGAAAATATTGGAATTAGATTTTTGGAAACATTTTGGCTTTTATTTGTAATACCTGGAGGAACTTTTTTATTTATGTATACTTATCCTTCTCTTGAAAAGAAATCACTTGCAGGGAAAATAGAATATGAATTGCCTTTTGCAGCAATACACATGGCAGCTATTTCTGGCTCAATGATAAACCCTATTAAAGTATTTAGCATAATTGCTTCCACAAAAGAATATCCCAATTTAGAAAAAGAATTTAATAAACTGCTTAATGAAATAAACATTTATGGTTATGATTTGGTTAGTGCTTTGAAGGATATTGCATCAAATAGCCCAAGCCAAAAACTTGCAGAATTATTTAATGGACTTGCAACAACAATAACTTCTGGAGGAAGCATGTATGACTTTTTTGAGAAGAGGTCGCAAACTCTGCTTTTTGATTACAAACTTGAAAAAGAAAAAGCGACTAAATCTGCAGAAACATTTATGGACATTTACATTAGTATAGTAATTGCTGCTCCAATGATTTTGATGCTTCTTTTAATGATGATGAAAATAAGCGGGCTTGGAGTTTCTTTAAGCACATCAATGATAACTGGACTTGTTGTCGGAGGAGTTTCTTTGATAAATATTTTCTTTATAGCATTTTTACAAATAAAACAGCAATCAACAGGATGAATAATATATGAAAAATAGGAAATTTTACAATGTCCTCGGTTCTTATGAACCTGCGGATGCAAAATCAGGAGATTTTACATAATGGAATTAAAAAAAATTCATTGGGTGGGAATTGGTTCAGGAACATTCATCATAGCCTTGTCTTTCTTATTTAAGAATTCAACATTTTTCTTTTTTATTATCTGGTTTGGATTGTTAGTAATGACTGGTCCTTTTGTGCTATCAACTATGCAAAAAACAAAAGTGGCACAAGAAAAAGAATTGATGTTCTTGGAATTCACGAGAAATCTCGTAGAAAGCGTAAAAACAGGAACTTCAATAAGCAAGAGCTTGACAAATCTCAAAAAAAAATCATTTGGAAGCTTGACTCCTCATATTGAAAAATTAGCAAATCAAATCGCAATGGGAATTCCATTAAAAACCGCACTTGAAAATTTTGCGGAAGACGTTGACAATGAAACAGTATCAAGAACAATCACTTTAATCGGACAGGCAGAAAGAGCAGGGGGAAATATTGCAGATATCTTGGAAGCAGTTGCAAAAGCAGTTAATATGACAGACAAATTAAAGAAAGAAAGAAGGGCTGCAATTTCCACTTTAGTTGTTCAGGGGTATATTATCTATGTTGTGTTTATAGTAATTATTTTAGTCATGCAATTTTATATTATCCCAATGATTTCTGGAATTGCAAATGTAGGAAGTTTGGGGGGAGTAAGCACTCCTGGAAGCGGTGGAGGAATTTCTGCATCAGAAATATCACAAGCATTCTTGTATCTTCTTTTAATCCAAGGACTTTTTAGTGGATTAGTTATCGGAAAACTTTCAGAGGGAGATATAAAAGCAGGATTAAAGCATTCTTTTACGATGATTGTTATGGCATTTTTAATTGCAACAGTTGCAAATATCCTCTTTGGAAAATAA
Source organism: Nanobdellota archaeon (assembly GCA_038045905.1). Lineage (GTDB taxonomy): Archaea > Nanobdellota > Nanobdellia > Pacearchaeales > GW2011-AR1 > RBG-13-33-26. Next base: position 9,191 of record JBBSXF010000032.1, on the reverse strand, counting down.
ATGAAAAATAAATACAAATGAAAAACAAAAAAACTCGCGACCCCGCTTGTATAACACTGCCCTTAACTCCGCGAAATCGCTCGGGTTCACACGTAGGAATGATTATATCTTTTGTTATATTTGTTACATTCATAGTTTTTTTATATGGGGTTATGAAACCAACAATAGATACTGGACAGGATAAAAAAGCTCTCTTAGAAAATGTACAATATCAACTAATACAAAAAGCATCTTCAAATTTAACTATAATAACTACCCAAATTGATAGTGCTTTAGCAACTGAAGAATGTTTTCAATTAGATAATTTTTTTGTTCTTCTTACAAGGATTGACGGGACAATTGACTCGCCACTTGGGGGAGTTATTCCAGTATCTCTAAATGGATATGGGATTGTTGTAAAAAATGATTTTGGAGAGAAACAAAGTTCGTATAATAATATACTTGAGGATGGTTCAGATGTAGACTTAAGGGTAGAAAGAGAAGGACTAGGGAGCATTGTTTCTTCTGTTACAGTAAGTGATGAAGGATTGGGATACGACAAAGAAGAGCCCCCTACAGTTACTATTAGCTCTCCCCCTAGTGAAGAAGATACTACTGCAAAAGCAACTGCTAGCGTTTCTAGAAGTGGAAAAGTAACTTTCGTTACAGTAACTAATGGAGGAAGTGGTTATGATATAAATAATCCTCCTACAGTAACAATTGGCCCCCCTCTTCAGGGAGGAAGCACTGCAACTGCAACTGCAATCTTAAAAGCAAATAATTTCTTCAAAGTTTATTATTCTCCAAGTTTAGAGATTATATCTCAAGGAACAACTGATTGTTCTAATTTATTAAATACAGAACCAAATCCGGGCTATACTATAGAAGCAATTACTATAGATAAATATATTTTTGAAAAAGATATTCAAGATTTAATGAACAGATATACTGTAGGAGAGTATGAACAATTGAAAACTGATTTAAATATTCCTCCTGGAACTGAATTTGAATTTAGTTTTGAAAAAAGTGATGGAAATTTAATAGAACCAGACCCAACCACAATAAAATTAAAACCTGCTGATGTTTATGTTGAAGAAACTCCTGTTCAATATGTTGATGCTGATGCAAATATTCAATCAGGATTTATAAAGATAGCCGTATGGGAATAAAG
>JBBSXF010000032.1:0-7941 GCA_038045905.1 Nanobdellota archaeon | reverse complement strand
AAATTCAAATTCCTCTGCTCGGAACCCGAATTTTTATAAAATCAAAATGGAAAATAAAAAATACTCAAAAAAATTCAAATTCCTCGAACACACTGCAGATGTTAAGTTTCAAGCATTTGGAAAAAATGTTGAAGAAGTTTTTGAAAATTCTGCTTTAGCGTTAAAAGAAACAATCTGTGGAAAGATAAAAATTAAAGGGATTAAGGAAAAGAAAATAATAGTTGAAGGAAAAGATTTTGAATCCTTGCTTTATAATTTTTTGGAAGAAATAATTTATCTTTTGGATGCAGAAGATTTTTTGATTAAGGAAATAAAATCTACGAAGATTGATGGATTTAAATTGAAAGCAACAATTATTGGAGACAAAGCATCAAATTACAAATTTACAAATAATGTTAAAGCTGTTACATATAATGAAATGTTTGTAAAGAAAAATTGGAAAAAGTGGACAGCCCAAGTTGTTATTGACGTATAAATATATACCCACTACAATACGATTATCTAAATGTAGAGGGTAAGATTTATAAATATCCTCTTCCTGAATAAATCATGGTTTATATTTACAAAAAAATAGTTGGCGGGAAATCTTATTATTATTTAAGAATCTCAGAAAGAAAAGGAAAAAGAGTTATCGCTAAGGATATAGCTTATCTTGGGAACAAAATAGAAGAGGTTAAGAAAAATATAGATAAACTTTCTGATTACAAAGAAGAAATAAGAAAAGCTCACAAAACAATTAACCTCTTTTTAGAATCAAATTATTATTTAGAAAAAATTAAATCATTAAAATTAAAGAAAGACGAATTTCTCAAAGAAAGGCTTGAAGAGGTAGAGTCCTGCAAATTGCATTATAATAAAATATTTCTTAAAAAAGACCAATTAACTCAACAGGAGATTTTAAAGAATTTCTTGATAGAATTTGCATTTAATACTACTTCTATAGAAGGGAATACAATAAATTTAATTGAAGCTAAAAATTTACTTCAAGAAGGACTCACCCCGAAAGATAAGACTCTTAGAGAAATTTATGATTTGCAAAATACAGAAAAGGTCTTTTTTGACATCATTAATCTAAAAGGAAAATTAAACAATGATTTTATAATTAAACTCCATGATAAATTAATGGACAATGTTGATCCAAGAAAGGGGTACAGGACTACAGATGTTAGGGTAGTAAAAAGTAATTTTGAAGCAACTCCAGCTAAATATGTTAGTACAGATATGAATTTATTATTAAAATGGTATCATGAATATGAGGATAAATTCCACCCTTTTGTTCTCGCAACCATATTTCATCACAAATTTGAGAAGATTCATCCATTTGCAGATGGAAACGGAAGAACTGGAAGAATGTTGCTTAATTATATATTAATGACAAAAGATTATCCTCCGATTATTATTCATAAAGTTACAAGAAAAGAATTTTTAGAAGCCATGAGAATTGCAGACAATAGTGAATTAAGTGAGCCAGAGGTTAAGAATTATCTTAATTTAGTGCAGTTTAGTGCAGATGAATTGATTAATGGATATTGGGGTATATTCTTATAAAAATGGAGTTAAAAAGAATTGTCGAAAACAAAAAAGAGCATTAAACAAACTCGTAAATTTATAGATAAATTTGGAGAAAATTATTCTGCCTACAAATAATGTTAAAGCTGTTACATATAATGAAATGTTTGTAAAGAAAAATGGGAAAAAGTGGACAGCCCAAGTTGTTATTGACGTATAAGTAGGTTTTTAAATGGGGATTTTCTTGATTTTTTATGAGCAATGAATTAATTGAAACAATACTGATGGAAGATGCTTTATACAGAAAGCACTTTGTTAAAAAACATTCTCCAAAATACGATGGATGTTTATGGAAGATAGATTCAGATATTTTAAAGAGAGATCATCATGTGAGAGACGCAATTAGGTGGATTGCAGAATATACAAGATATCCTTTGATAGAAGATAATTTCCCATTAGGAGTTCCAAATGAAGATGTTCCAAGAAATGAATGGCAGGAAAAATTATTCAAAAAATTTAAATTTGAATTTGGAGATAAGATTGCTGGACAAGTTTTTGATTATTTTATGAAAAATAAGTTTAGTGGAAATTGTTATGGAAAAAGACTTTTATCCTCTGTGTCTCTACTCAATCTTTTTATTGGGGAAGATTTTCCTAGACTAAATGAAGAGCTAAAGGAAGTTCAAAAATTAATTGGAAGTATGGGAAGAAACTATTCCAAATATAAACAGATGATGATTGGAGACAGGATAGATTTTGTTAGGAAAGTTGAAGATAAAGTTTATAATGTTTTATGGGAACTTCGTGCAGATTAATACTCATTAGTTAATTTTAAAATCTTGAATTCTTTACTTGTATTATGACAGAAATAAAAAAAATATCAAAAAATATTTATGAAATTCCGAAAGAAGGAAAAATGAATGTATCTGTGAGAATATTTGCAAGTGAGAAAATTTTGGAGAATATAAAAAAAGACAAGACAATTGAACAAGCTAAAAATATGGCTTGTCTTCAAGGAGTGTTAAATCCAATTGTTGTTTTAAGTGATGCACACCAAGGCTATGGAGCGTGTATTGGGGGAGTTGCTGTTTATGATGTAGATAAGGGGGTCATTTCTCCTGGAGAAATTGGTTATGACATTAACTGCCTAAAAGGAGATTCAAAAATATTAAGCGAATTTGGATACTACAAAGAAATAAAAAAGCTGGAAGTTAATTCTAATGAATCTTTGAATATTCTTGAAAAAAATCAAATTAAATTAACAAATTCAAAAATTTCTCTTTTTATGAAGAAGGAAGTAAATAAGATTTATCAAATAAAAACAAAATCTGGAAATGAGATTTTTGCAACAGAAGAACATCCAATTTATACAAAGAAAGGTATGCAAGAAATTAAGGAATTAAAAAGAGGGGACGAAGTTTTAATGTATCCATTTGATGGAGTTAGATATGAACAGCCAAAGCATCTTTTGTTAATAAGTGAAAAAGATATAGACAATTTAAATAAAAGTCAAACTTCAAAATTACAGATAAAAAATAAATTAAAGTCTCTTGGATTACTGCCCTTATATTCTGATAACGAAAAATTGACTTATATTTTAAAGATTATTGGGTTTGTCTTTGGAGATGGGAATTTAAGCATGAAAAAAAATACACAAACAGGTTTTTATGGAGAAATTGAAGATTTAAATCTAATAAAGTTGGATTTGAAAAAAGTTGGATTTGATAGTTGTATATTTTCAAGGCATAGAAAACATAAAATAAAAACTCAGTATAAAGAGTATGAATTTGAAAGAACAGAATTTTCTTTACATAATCATTCTGCTAGTCTTGCAATTTTACTTTACTTACTTGGAACTCCAGAAGGGAACAAAGCAAAACAAGATTATAAAATTCCTGAATGGATTATGAACTCTCCAAAATGGTACAAAAGATTGTTTTTAGCAAGTTTGTTTGGGGCAGAAATGAGTACACCAAAGACCATGCTAAATGGATTTAATTTTTATGTACCCGTTTTTTCGTTAAATAAAACAGATAAACTGCATGGAATTTATTTTGTTAATCAAATCTCTGCCTTATTAGAAGAATTGGGAGTTAATTCTGTTTTAATAAAATCGAGAGAAGATGAAGTAAATGGCAAAAAATCTACAAGAATAAGATTAATGATAAAAAATGACATTAACAACTTGATTAATCTTTATTCTAAAATTAATTATGATTACAATCTTAAAAAAAGAAAATTGGCTAATGCAGCAATTTTATGGCTTAACCAAAAGAAAAGAATAATTGAATTAAGAGAAAATTCAATGAATGAAGCTAGAGAAATGAAAAAAGAAGGATTTAGTAAAAGCCAGATAATTAAAAGATTATCCTGTAATTATGTAAATAGATATTTTTTAGATAAAGCGATTTATCATGAAGAATATGGAAAAAGTGGTAGCAGAATTGCCTTTTGCTTTATATCGTTTAATGAATTTTTAAAAAATTGTTATGGGGATGAGGGATTTATCTGGGATGAGATTGAAAGCATAAATGAAACAGAATACAATGGCGAGGTTTATGATATCACAATTAATAATGAAAACCATAATTTTATTGCAGAAGGATTTGTTGTTTCAAATTGTTCTGTTAGGTTATTAAAAACAAACTTGAAAAAAGAAGATGTAATTAAAAAACAAAAAGAAGTTGTTGAAATATTATATAAGAAAATTCCTTCTGGAGTTGGAAGAGGAAGCCCGTTCAATATAACAAAGCAGGAGTTTAATAAATTATTAGAAGGCGGAGCTAAATATATTGTTGAAAAAGGATTTGGAGTTAAAGAGGATTATTTGCATACAGAAGAAGAAGGGAATATGAAAGAAGCTGATTCAAGCAAAGTTTCTGAAAGGGCAATAAAAAGAGGAATTGGGCAAGTTGGAACTCTCGGAGCAGGGAATCACTTTTTAGAAGTTCAGTATGTTGATGAAATTTTTGATGAAAAAGTTGCAAAAGAAATGGGAATTTCAAAAGGGCAAGTAACAATCATGGTGCATTGCGGAAGCAGAGGATTAGGACACCAAGTTGCGAGTGATTACATAAAATTAATGGAAGAGAAATATGGTTTTGAAAATCTGCCTGACAGGGAGCTGATAAATGCTCCAATCAAAAGCGAGTTGGGAAAAAATTACTACAAGGCAATGTGTTGTGCTTCAAATTTTGCTTTTGCTAATAAACAATTAATTACTCACTGGATAAGAGAAGAAATAAAAAAATTATTTCCTGAAATTAAAATAGATGTTGTTTATGATGTTTGCCATAATATTGCGAAATTTGAAGAGCATATTGTAGACGGAAAAAAGAAAATGGTTTGCGTGCATAGAAAAGGAGCTACAAGATGCTTCAATAAACAGCCAGTAATTATTCCTGGAAGCATGGGAACAGCTTCGTATCTATTAATTGGGACAAAAAAAGCAGAGGAGCTTACTTTCGGAAGCACTGTTCATGGAGCAGGGAGAGTTAGTAGTAGAAGTTCTGCCTTAAGAAATCTGAAAGGAGAAGACATAAAAAAAGACTTGAATAAAAAAGGCATTGAAGTTAAAGCTGGAAGCATGACTTCTTTAGCAGAAGAAGCACCAGAAGCATACAAAGATATCGACGACGTTGTTAATGTTGTTGACGAATTAGGAATAAGCAAAAAGGTTGCAAGAATGAAGCCGTTGGTTGTTGTGAAGGGATAGAATCAATAAAAATCAGAAAATCTTCAAAAATTCTGCAGGATTGATGATTTTAATTCCCCTGAATTCTATCATATTCAAAAGATGGTTATCATAAGAGATTATATAATCTGCTCTACTTTCCAAAGCTACTTCCAAGATAATATTATCTTTCGGATCTGATTTTACGACATTTAATTTAGTTTTAGTTTCAATCAATTCAGAAAGCGACAAAATAGTTCTTATTAAATCTTCAATGTTTAATTTTAAGTTTAAAAGATACTTATGAAATTTTGACTCTCTATTCAAGACATCTGCAATCTCAGATAAAATATCTTCTGAAATAATTATCAAGAATTCTTTATCTTCTGCTTTTTCAATTATCCTGCTTGCTTCTCCCTTCCAGAATATTCCAGACAGCCAGACATTTGTATCCAAAACTGCTTTCATCTGAATCTTACCTTGCCCTAGACTCTGCTATCAACTCTTTTAAATTTTTATCTGAAAAACCAGATTTTTCTACAGCATTTCTAAATGGCTTTACTGCTTCACTCCATGATTTTATCTTAGGCAATTCAATTTTTTTCATGCAGATAGAATCATTGTTGCCCGAAACAATCAAAAGGCTTCCTTCCGGCAGGTTCATCTTTTCCCTTATTTCAGAAGGAATAACAACCTGCCCTTTTGAACTAATTCTTGTTACTGCTATCATGTAAGAATGTAAGATATTCTTGTTTATAAACATTTGTGTCTTACTTTTTTACTATATCTATCACAGACGAATTAGGAATAAGCAAAAAGGTTGCAAGGATGAAGCCGTTAGTTGTGGTGAAGGGATAATTAATTATTTATCTTTAATCCATCTAATTAAATTGTCTTTTGCAATTAAATAATTATCATTTATTAAAATAAATGGTTTTTCATTCAGTTCTGCTAGATAAAGTTCATATCCTTTTCTATTAAATTCCATCTCTTGTATGATATAAAATGGATTAATTATTCTTCTTTTAGGATCGTTTTTTCTTCTTTGTTCAAGTTCGCTAAGTGGAACTTCAACAAGACAGGGGAATATGTTAAATTTTTTTAATAATTTTTTTAAATCTTCTGGTTCAAGCCCCCTTTGAAATTGTTTATTTGGTTCTTCTTTATCAGAATATCTAGCATAATGTGTGTCTAAAATTAAATCACTGTCCCCAGAACAAATTTCTTTGCTTATATATTCAGTTAATGCTTCTAAGGGCAATCCTTGACCTACATAATCTAAAACTATTTTTCCAGTTTCAATTCTCACTAAGCCTAATTCAACAGAAACATCTAGGGTTAATCTTGTTTTTCCAACACCTTTAGATCCTCCAATCATAAATAAATTATTTTTGGTCATTTTTAGTTTTATTTATTTTTATAATTCATAATAATGATCTCTTCTTTTTTTGGAAGGGTGTTTGGAAGATTTAAGATGATTAAACCATCCCAAGAGTACATATCCCTTAGTTCTTCATTCTCGTTATAAGTTAATATGAATTTTATCTTACTATTATTTCTTTTTAATACTTCTTTAAGTCTCAAATGAGATTCTCTTTCAAAAGGGAATTTATGCAATCTATTTTGATTTGAAGAATGATGCATTGAATAAGGAGGAGTGATATACAAAAATGCTCCTTCTGGAGCTTCATCAATTACTCCCTTAAAATCTCCAAAGGTCAATTTTACGTTTTGTAATTTTTTAGAACATTCTAAAATTCTTTTATCCCAACCACGAGGTTTTAAAAGAGTTTTATTATCATATCTCCAAAATTTACTCATTGTTTCCAAACAAGAAGTTCTATTTAGATAAAACCATCTTGCTGCAATATCAAACCTGCCTTGAGGCATGAACTCTGTTTTAAAATAATCATGCCTTTCTTGAGAGGATTCCTCTTTTTTTAAAAATGCAATAAACTCTTCTGGTTGATCTCTTATAATTATATAGGTCTCTATTAGTTCCTTATCTATGTCATTTAACCAATTTTCTTTTACTTTTTTCTTTGCAAAAAATTCTGATGCCCCACCACAAAAAGGTTCTACAAAAATGTGATGTTCTGGTACAAGGAGTAAAAGAATATCAAGAGCATAAATTTGATTACCCGGATATCTAAAGGGAGAATTAAGAAAATCCAAATTAGTAGTTCTCTCTAAACTTTTAGTTTTCATTTTCTGAGAATTTTTGTTTTGCAACAAGACTTAATTTAATTAAGTCCTCTTTTGAATCTAAAGTTCTATTTGGCAACTCTCTTAAATTAAACCACCCATATTCTTCTGATTCTTCATTTAAAATGATTTCATCAATTGGATCTATCCTTGCAGCATAAATAAATTGTAAAAAATGAACTGCTGGAGCAATTGGATTTTCTGTTATTTCTTTTATCTCCAAAAGTTTTAGTTGTTTTGAATCTAAATCAATTCCGCTTTCTTCTTTTACTTCTCTTACACAAGCTTCAACTAATTTTTCTCCCCATTCTACTCTCCCCCCTGGATTTCCCCAATCAGCCTTGTTTAAATCTCTTTTCACTTTGTTCCTTTTTAGGAGAAATATCTTAGAGAAGTCTCTATTAAAAATACACACTATTACTCCAAGTCCAAATTTATTATTTTCCATTATCTATATACTCCAAAGCAAACTTAGGATCTTTATATCTTCCCATTTTAATTTTGGTGATTAGTACAAATCCGCACTAAACCGCCCTCCTTACACAAATATCAAA
>JBBSXF010000031.1:0-5373 GCA_038045905.1 Nanobdellota archaeon | reverse complement strand
TTGCCAAAGGCAAAAGTTGCCGTCAGGCAACCCTTTAGGGCGAGGAGGATGTCATATCACCAAGTATTTGAATAATTTTTTATAATAATATCAAAACAAACGGCACGCCCTGAATTGTTTTTACTTCTTCTTGTTTAATTAAACCTACTTTTATTGCAGTATTAATTGATTCTTGTCCAATAATATTGAATGTTGCGTCTTCTTGAGACATTTTTATAATAACATCCATAACTTCTTCTTCATTCATCTCTTTTCCAGAAAAAAAACTTTCTTTTATATCTAATTGAAGATTTCCTTCTTCGAACCTCTTTCCTAAAAGTTCAGTATCACAAATAGCGACAATATCCCTATGGGATTTTATAATTTTAACTAACATAAAAAACAAAAATAAAAAGAATTAATAAACTTATTTCTTTCCTAACATGCAACATACTGTTGTTCCGCACTTAGGACATTTTCCTTTTGCCATTCTTGTTCCTCTTGAAGTTTGTGATTCTTTTGGATCTTTCATCTCAACTTTCCCTTTGCACTTAACACAATAACCTTGTACCATTTTTTTCCTCCTTGTTTGTATATTATTTAGATTGACAAATTCTATGAATCTGTATAAGATTTAGAAATTAATATTACTTTTAAATGTTTATGTAAGAGGTTTTATGAAGGAAAAACATTAGATTTTGCTTCTAACACTATGTTTTTACTCGAACCCCTGTTCATTGCATTAAACAATTTTTGGCATTCACAAAAATTCTCGGCTCCGCAGCTTTGCAAAACATTAGATTTTACTTCTAACAGAATGTTTTGCTCCGCAGGCAAGACATTTTACAAAAGAGAATCTGTCTTCTTTTGTTAGTTCTGTATCCGGTTTTCCACATTCTCCGCATAAGACAAATTCTTTAACATATTGTTCAACTTTTTGATTTATCTTTGCACTTGGAACAGTCATATTCAATATTAATCTATCTCCTTCTCTTTGTCCTGATGCTGCTAATTCTTTAAGCATAAATTTTTGGAAATGTTCTGGAGTTCTTCTAAGATAAGAAACGACTTGCATAAAATTAGTAATTATTGTTTTCTTTCCTTCAAAATGCCCTTCAACTTTTGGTATTTCAAATCTTTCTCCATTTCCTTCTGGTTTTTTTACTTTACCATAAGCATCATCTAATAGTTCTTCGTAGTTTTCCATGGGTTAAAACAAGAAGATAGCTTTATAAAATTATTTGATTATTCTATACAATGAAAAAGAAGGTGAAAAAAGAAAAAGTTACTGGAAGAAAATTAGCACTTACAATTATTCTAGGAGTATTTATCGCTATAATGGTGATTACTTTATTCAATCTTATTGTAACTTATTTTTATGAATCTCCTGAATATAACAATTTTTGCAGAAGCATGTGGGAGACTTCTCCTATAAAATATGATATGAACGGACAATATTCTAATTGTACTTTTTCAAAAACATTACAAGAACAGGTGACTAATTGTTCGCAAGAAAATGGAATTCCAATTTATGATTATGATGATAAAGGATGTTCAATTTCATTAAAAGAATGCAATTTCTGCAATAAAAAATTTGATGATTCTACTAAAGTTTATAACAGAAATACTTTTTTTGTATACGCTCTTATAGGATTTGTTTTGATTGTTTTAGGATTATTTGTTTCTGTTTTATTAATTCAAATAATTGCTCTTCCTGCTGGAGCTTTTTTAGTTATAGAAGCCGCAATAAAAAATTTTGATGATAAATTATATGTGATAATAACTTTCAGTTTATTGATTGTGGCTGCTATTTATATTGCTTTGAAGAAATTGAGATAAAAATTAAAAGGCAAAATTTATAAGTGGCGATTAATGAGTTTAATTATGATTAGCGGATTAATAAATAAGAATTAGAACAGCTTTAGATAGCGTTAGCTATTTTGCTGTTCATAGTGTGTTAGGCAATAAAGTCATTTCTTTTTTAATACAAAGAAGTAATGTTTTTTATGATATGGTTCAAGACTTATTTTTGATAATATTTTGAACTTTTCATTAAGTTTAATTTCAGCTTCTTTACAAGTAATTTGTGGAGACTGCTGTGAAATACTTTGTGTTTTAAGAGAAAATAAAATTTTCCCTTCTTTGGAGATAAGTTCGGAATTTCTTATCAGAATTTTAACTTGGTCTGTAGATGGGATATCTTGGAAGAGAATATTTATCTCTTTTCCAAACATTGACTTTTTAACATACTCTGTGTTTCTTGCGTCTGAAAAAATAGGAGCAATATTTCTGTTCTTTTCTGCAAGTTTTACAAGTTCTATTGCCATATCAGGAGAATTTTCAACTGCAAATATAATTCCTTGTGTAAGTTTGGATATTTGACTTACAGTTGTTCCCGAAGAAGCTCCTAAGTATAATATATTATCATTTTCTTTTGGTTTAATATCTAAACCTTTTTCTAAAGCTGCTTTCCACTTGCTTTTATGAGGATTCCAATTTTCTTTTGATTTCATTGTCCCGATGATGAAAAACCTAACGACAGCGGCTGAGGGAAATTTCTATAATAATCTGTTCGCAATGCAATTGCTAACTTATTGGCTAATATTCTTGAATCCTTGCCCCTTTCTTTAGAGTTTTTAATTTTAGTTGAATAAAAGAGCAGTCCATGTTTTGGAGAAGGGGTTTTTCTTGCCATATGCCTAAAAAGAGCTTTTTCTGCCCCAATTAATTGTATTGTGCTTGAAGGTTTTCTTGCTATTCTTTCTATTCCTCCCATAGAGCTTATCATCTTGCCTAAAAGAAAGGGTTCAATTAATTTTGATGAATTTGGGAGATATTTTAAAACAAGAATTTTTTGCATTTCCTCTGTGTTTTTACATCTTCCCTGCTTGTCAATATTTTCAATAAAGAATTTTAAGTATTTGTTTTCATTATTGTCTAATATTAAACCCTCACTTTGCTTTAAACTTGCAAATCTCATTTTCTCCATTACTTTTTTTGGAGTTGCATCATCGTCGAAAGGAAAGAGAATGCGATGGATATCTTTTATTCTTCCATAAAGATTTGGATTTTTATAAGTTTTCAAATCTTCGATAACTCTTGTAAAGAAAATAATTATTCTGTCTTTCAAAATAGCTTTTTTTATTCTTTGTTTTGATTGCTCAATGTTCCACAAGACAATTTCTTCATTGTTCATAGAGAAGAATAAGTTAAAAGGATTTATAATAATTTTGAAAAAGATAAAAATTAAGCGATTATTTCTTCTTTTTCCAATTTGGGCAGAACATTGCTTTTAGTTAAATCCCAATCAAGTTTAATCAAGTTTTGAATAAATGGATTTTTAATATTTAGCTGATAATAATATGACTTTCTAATTTTTCGTGTTTTTGTAACAATTCCAGATTTTATAAAGTCATCAAAGAATACTTTTAAAGAGTTATAGCTTACATGACTTTCTTTTGCAATTTCAGTTAAAGGATAGTCAAAAAAATGAAATCCTATTAAAAAATCAAGAACTCTCAACTGGGGAGTATCTCCAAATTGCATAAGGAAAAATGATTTATTTTCTTTTATTTTCATATTAACGTTAATATTAACACTTTTATATATGTTTCTATAGTCTTATGTTAACTATCAAAGATAGTAACATTTAAATATGTGAAGAAATAATAATTAATATGGTTTTGGATTTAGAAAAAGCTCAATTTATGTCTGTTTTAGCAAGGGGCAAGGGTAATTGGGGAGAAAAATATGATAGAACAGAACATTTTAAGAGATTTCAAAATTTGAAAGAGATAATCAAAGAGCTTTCAAAAATTGGTTGGATAATTGTTCATAATAAACCAAAATATGTTGGGGTTTCGCTAAATACTAAATATAAAAAAGAAATTGTCGAATTCATAGAAAAAGAGATGTCTTATCTTAAAGGAATGATAAAATAAATTTAGTTAAATTCCTTTATGAAAAATAGTTAATAATAAAATTCCTATCTGTTGTTCAATTTAGAGGATAGTTATGTAAAAAGAGGTGATAACATGGGTTCTTTTAAAAAAAGAACCTAACATGGTAGAAAATGGGAAATAAAAAAACTCACTAACCCAGCCACCTTATTTTTCCCGGTCTTGGTTCAAATATAATTCCTTCTTCTAACAAGCTTCTTATTTCTTGATTTATCACATCAGGAGAAACATCTCTTAAATCCATAATTATTTTATCCATTTCAATTCCCCCTTTTTTTTCAGCTTCTTTTATTATGTTTAAAAGTTTATCTTTAATTGCGGTAATCTGTTCTTTTATCAATGGTTTTGTATTCTTGCTTTTTTCTTTTTCAATTTCTAATTTTCTTAAGAGCAAGTATTTTGTGTCTTGTTCTCTTATTATCTCTGGAGAAATATATGTTTCATTGTTAAAATTTCTTAATACTCCGATAACTAAAACCGTCTGTCCTTGACTGACTTCTCTAAACCTATTTGCTTCTTCGCTAAAGCATTTGAGTTTTATCTGCCCACTTCCATCATCTAATGTGAAAAAAATATATTTCCTTTCTCCGTCGTTTTCATATTTGTCTGTTATGTTTCCAATGATATTTACTCGGATTATTTTTTTGTCTCCAAGCTCTAAAAAAGAAAATTTGTCCACATCAATTATTGGTTTTCCTAAAAGAATATCCCCTATCCTAAACTTATATGCTACATTCCTCTTAAATTGTCCATCACTCATATTTACAAAAATCCTTAAGCGTTTTTAAATATTTAGACAATATAAAATAGTTAAGGTTTCATACGCCATTCAAATTCTGTTGTTTCCACTTCTGTGCAAGATAATCCACAACTTACTTTTTCTTGTAATTTACAGAATCTATTATTAGCATAAACCCAAGAATACCAAATATCTCCATCATTAAATGTTGCTTGGTTACCTTCTCTATTACAAATAGTGTTCTTAGGATATCCTCCTATAGTAGAATAGGTAGTGGTGCCAAAAGGACAACTATCACATCCTGTTCCACTCCACCCAATACAAGTTCCTTCTCCATTGCATTTTCCAAATGCAAGAGTACAATCAACTGTTCCAATTCCTAATCCCGGAGTGAAAATTCCCCCAGATTGAATGGTGCATCGCCCACTTTCGGTATTACAATCTGTTCCTGGTGCTTTGAATGTTCCTGTACAAGTTCCATCGCAAGCAATTGTTCCAGCGTTTGTGCATGGAAGTCCTCCGCAAGCATTTCCATATGTTGTAACGCAGACGGGATTTGAAGTAAGGGGAATACAGGAACTCCCTATTTGAGTTTGTCCCGCAGGACAACTTACAACAGCACAATTTGTTACACTAATCTCTGCTGGATGATTTGTTAAAAAAGTAGAATAATCAGTTCCTCTTGTTGTTGGGGGA